>JAADHQ010000041.1 GCA_013151795.1 Gammaproteobacteria bacterium
TCGGATTTTTCAAATTTATGTTTAGTAACCATCTTTTGAATAAAAGACTGTACGTCATTCCTTTTTAGGAAACTTCCATATTCAGTTTCTGCAGCAATGCTGGTGGTGCTGAAAATAAATAATGCCAGCAGAGATAAGGTAATGCGAGTAAATAGTTTGTTCATAAAATTTCCATATTAAGGTGACAGCATTTTTCGATGAGTGTGGATAGACATGAGAATACCAAATCCGGCCAATAAAGTAACAATGGATGTTCCTCCATAACTGATCAAGGGTAAGGGTACTCCGACCACTGGGAGCAGTCCAGAAACCATGCCTATGTTAACAAAAACGTAAACCAGAAAAGTCAGGCTGATACTGCCACCCAGTAGTCTGGAAAATGTGTCCTGCGCCTGTGCTGCGATATACAGACCACGGGTTATCAGGAACAGGTAAAGCAGCAATAACATGATCGCACCTATCATGCCGAATTCTTCACTGAAGACAGCAAAGATAAAGTCAGTATGACGCTCAGGTAAAAAGTCCAGTTGTGATTGCGTACCATTCAGCCAGCCTTTACCGAATAAGCCGCCTGAGCCAATAGCGATTTTGGATTGAATGATATGGTAACCCGCGCCTAATGGGTCATTTTCAGGGTTAAGAAACGTCATGACACGGGCTTTTTGATAGTCTCTTAGCATGTATTGCCAGATAGGCCAAGCTAAGATAGTTAGTAAGATACCCGCTCCACCAATCAGGCGCCAACGTAAACCGGCAAGAAATAATACAAATATACCTGCACTTGAGATAAGCAGCGCGGTTCCCAGATCGGGTTCGATGGCTATCAGCACAACCGGTATGGCCAGTAAGATCATGCTGACAAGGAGCTTGAATGGTCGGGGTGGCAATGCGGCATCGGCGAGATACCAAGCCAGAGCCATGGGGGCAACAAGTTTCATTAGCTCAGAGGGTTGAAAACGAAAAAAGTAAAGATTCAGCCAACGTTGAGCACCCTTTACCTCTACGCCAACCAGTATGACAAGTATGAGCAAAATAATACCAATAATAAAAAGCGGAGGTGACCAACGGCGCAAAGTTTGTGGTGTTAGTTGTGCCAGGAATAACATAATGATAAAACCGAAAGCAAAACGCGTGGCCTGCTTTTGAACTGCGACAATATCTTCGCCAGAGGCGCTGTATAAAACAAATAAACCGGAGAGCGATAAAATAAACAAGCCTGCCAGTAAAGGGAAGTCCAGATGCAACTGTTGCACCCATTGTTGAAACAATGGAATACGATATTCGGGGCTATCCATTCTAGTTTGCATCTATTATCCCTGTTCTGATTCGAGGGTCAGATTGCGGTAAGAAAAAAGGGTCAAAGTAACAGGGTATCTTTTTCATGGGTTTTTAGCCATGTAGTAATTGATAATCTTGGCAGCGATAGGTGCCGCTACCTTGCCGCCACTGCCCCCATTCTCTGCGATAACAGCAACGGCTATGCGAGGATTCTTGATCGGAGCAAAGGCGATAAACAATGCGTGATCACGTAGCTTGAAAGCTACCTTTTCTTCGTCATATTCTTCTTCCTGTTTTATTCCAAATACCTGAGATGTGCCTGTTTTACCAGCCATTATGTAGTTCTTGCTGGCTATTCTGCGAGCAGTTCCTCGTGCGCTGTGAATGACATGTTTCATGGCTTTAAACATGTAATTCCAGTGATGAGGTTGTACTTGTGCAAGTAATGGGTCGATGTCGGATTTATTGTAAGATTCATTTTTATTGATAACTAAATGTGGTTTAACAGGCCGTCCCTTGTTAGCAAATATAGCGGTGGCGGTTGCCAGTTGCAGGGGTGTTGTTAGCAGAAAACCCTGGCCTATACCAGTATTTAATGTTTCGCCTGGAAACCAGGGTTGCCTTCTGTATTTACGTTTCCATGCTCTGGATGGAAGCAGGCCGCTGTTTTCTGAAGGCATGTCAATGCCTGTTTTACTGCCGAAGCCAAATGTTTTCAGGAAAGGGTTAATGCGATCAATTGATAAATTCAAAGCCAACTCGTAAAAATAAACGTCACATGATTGAGTAATGGAGTCATCCAGATTGACGCTTCCGTGGCCTGTCTTTTTCCAGTCCCTGAATTTTCTATTTTCACCAAAGGGAATAATAAAATAACCCGGGCAAAATACTTCATGATGCGGATTAGTAATGCCGTACTTAAGTCCGGCCAGCCCCATAAATGGCTTGATGGTTGAGCCGGGAGGGTAGCGGCCTAATAGTGAGCGGTTATAAAGTGGCTGTGAGTCATTTTTTCGCAGGGCTTTGTAGGCTTTGTAACCAATACCATTAACAAATAAATTCGGGTCAAAACCCGGGTTGCTGATCATGCTGAGCACTTCGCCATTACGTGGGTCAATAGCGACAATAGAACCGTTGTGTTTCCCCAGTGCCGATTTGGCGATAGCTTGCAGTGTTGCATCGATAGTTAAATGAATGTCCTTTCCAGATACAGGTGGTGTTTGTTCCAGAACCCGTATCAGTCGTCCCTGGGCATTGGTTTCTACCTGTTGATAACCTACATAACCATGTAGTTCAGCTTCATATTGTTTTTCTATCCCGGTTTTTCCAATATGGCTAGTGCTTATGTAGTTGGTTGGATCAAGCCGTTTTAAATCATTTACATCCTTACGGCCAACATAGCCCAGTACATGGGCAAAGGTATCTGCAAGAGGGTAGTGTCGGTTAAGGCTGGCAGCAATGTGGACGCCGGGTAGACGGTGTTGAATAGCACTGATTTTCGCAACCTCGGTATCGTTCAGGCGGAAACGTAACGGGATATTATCAAAACCCTGACGATGCTTGAGTAATTTCTTAAACTGCTTAAGGTCTTGTTTACGGATGTTGATCAGTGTATCCAGTTGTAACAACAGTGCATCCATATCATCGACTTGTTCAGGGATAATTTCCAGCCGGTAAGCGGCCAGATTCTCAGCCAGGACAATACCATTTCGATCATAGATCAGTCCGCGACTTGGGCCAATGGGTAAGAGTTTGAGACGGTTGTCATTTGATAGCGTGGTGTAATGTTCGTTATCGATGATTTGCAGAAACACTAATCTTGTAACCAGCAATGCCAATAAAGTCAGGATAAAAAACAGGCTGAAAATAGCCCGGCTGGTGAACAGGCGAGTTTCAGAAAAATGATCTTTGAGTTTTTCCCTGCGCATATATTCTATGGTTGTTTACTGAATTTTAAACTGGCGTCTGATGTGGCGCAGCCAGATAAATATAAGCGGCCACAGTATCATGCCGCTAATAGGAGGCAGCCAGAATTGCAGGCCTTTTGGTGGTTGCCCTGTAATGCCATTAAACCAGAGTAATAATAACTGATACAGGTTAAGCAGCATCCATATCGTAACGGCTTGTTGCCAGAGTGGAAATATTCGAATGCGTTGGTGGAGATTAATAATAAGATACGCAATGACTGTCATGCCGAGTGCATGTTGCCCCAGTAATGTTCCGGTTAAAACATCGAGCAACAGGCCTACACTCCAGCCAATACCAACGCCAATCCGGTCCGGTAAGGCCATACACCAATAGAGCAATACTAATGCAGACCATTCCGGACGCACGTATTGCAAGACATCCGGTAACGGGACAACAGTCAGCATAAAAGCCACAATAAAAGATAAAAGGATGAACCAGCCGCCCTGATGATTACCGATTCTCATCGTCAGGTACCTTGGTTGGTTGTGTTGATTGCTGGAGCATTTTAATGTGTTCGCCAGACCAGACTAACAAGACCTCGCGACTACGGTTAAGATGAGCAGTGGGTTCTGCCTTTATTTGAGCAAATTCATCGCCGGCAATGTATTTCACTTCGGTTACGTAGGCGACAGGATACCCGGGTGGATAGACCCCGCCCAGGCCAGAAGTTACCAGCAGGTCACCTTGTTTAATGTCAGTATTATTAGGCAAATAGGGCAAGCTGATCTGATTGATTTTTCCAATGCCGGTGGCGATCGTTCTTAAACCGTTACGGCTGACCTGTACCGGAATACTGTGTCCGGGGTCGGTGATAAGTCTGACAGTGCTGTGGGCAGGTACAGTTTCAATAACCTGTCCCATCACGCCATCGGCATCCAGTAATGGCTGGTCGACGTAAACGCCATTTTTACTGGTTTTGTTAATGCGGATCAGGTGTTTGAAAGGATCAAGATCTACCTTGATCAGTTCGGCAATCAGTACTCGATCTGTCACCTTGAGTGATGAGCCGAGCAGTTCCCGCAAACGTTGATTTTCTGCTTCCAGGTCGGCATTTTTAAGGGAGCGTGCCTGCATAAGCAGGTTTTGTGAATGCAGGCGCGTGTTTTCTTCGAGCAAGGTTTGCCGTGAAGATAAACTTTCAGATACCCAACGCCCAAGGTCGTTAGGCAGGTCTACCAGAAATTCAATGGGTGCAATTAACAGGGATAAACCTGCACGCAAACTTTGCAGGTGTTTCTGTCGATGATCCAGTGTCATCAATGCAACAGAGATGATGGCAAACAAAATAAATCTTGTCGTGCTGGATGGACCTTGTGTAAATAATAACTTGATCGGTGTTTCCCTCTATCGTTATTCGACAGTGAAAATATCACCACCATGTTCATCCATCAGTTCGAGTGCGCGACCACCGCCTCGGGCAACGCACGTTAATGGATCATCAGCGACAACAACAGGCAAGCCGGTTTCTTCCATTATGAGTCTGTCGATATCACGTAATAGTGCGCCACCACCCGTTAATACGATGCCGCGCTCAGCAACATCTGATCCGAGTTCAGGCGGTGTTTGCTCCAGTGCAGTCTTAACCGCGCCAACAATGCCAGAGAGAGGTTCTTGCAGGGCTTCCAGTATTTCGTTGCTATTAAGCGTGAAGCTGCGGGGCACACCTTCCGAGAGATTGCGTCCCTTGACTTCGAGTTCAAGAATTTCATTGCCGGGAAATGCAGAGCCGATTTCATGCTTGATTTTTTCAGCTGTGGCCTCCCCAATCAGGGTGCCATAGTTGCGTCTGATGTAGTTGATAATAGCTTCATCAAAGCGGTCACCACCAATACGCACGGATGATGAATAAACAATACCGTTCAGTGATAAAACAGCCACCTCTGAAGTGCCACCACCAATATCGAGCACCATTGAACCACGCGCCTCGTCAACGGGCATACCTGCACCAATGGCAGCAGCCATGGGCTCTTCGATCAGAAATACTTCTCGCGCACCGGCACCAGAAGCTGATTCACGGATCGCGCGTCGTTCAACCTGGGTAGAGCCACACGGGACACAGACCAGAACGCGAGGACTGGGCTTGAAAAAACGGGTTTCATGTACCCTGTGAATAAAATGTTGCAGCATTTTTTCAGTGACACGGAAATCAGCGATAACGCCATCTTTCAGGGGGCGAATAGTCGTAATATTGCCCGGAGTACGCCCGAGCATGCGTTTTGCCTCAGTACCGACAGCGGCCAGGCTTTTGGGGCCGCCAGGGCCTCGATCCTGCCGAATGGCTACCACTGAAGGCTCGTTGAGGACAATGCCCTGGCCACGAACGTAAATGAGCGTGTTTGCGGTCCCAAGATCGATTGATAAATCGTTAGAGAAAAGTCCTCTGAGCTGCTTGAACATAATGCAGTATTGCCCCTGTTATTAAATTTGTTGCCAAAAAAGCAACTTTATCAACGGACGAGACTTTGGGCAAGAACTCATGTGTGATACCTTACAGTTTTTATAAATACATCACTGTTTACAGGAGAGCAGAATGTCACTGGATGCCACCGAAGTTGAAAAGATCGCGCACCTGGCCCGATTGGCAATCGATGAAAAGGATAGTGAAGATTATGCCCGGAATCTCTCAAATATCCTTGAATTGGTAGAGCAGATGAATGCGGTTGATACCAAAGACGTTGTGCCGATGGCCCATTCGTTTGACTTGTCTCAACGCTTGCGTGCCGATGAAGTAACCGAAACGAACCAGCGTGAGCATTTTCAGGAGAACGCTCCCAGGGTCGAAGACGGCTTATTCCTTGTTCCTCAAGTTATTGAATAATATATTAAAAACTAATATCTGGACTTATTATGCATACTAAAACCGTTGCCGAACTCTCAGCTGGATTACAACAAGGTGATTTTTCCAGTGAAGAATTGACGCAGACTTATCTGGATCGCATCAGCCAACTGGGTGATGACCTGAACTGCTTTATTACCGTAACCGGTGATCAGGCCATACAAACGGCTAAAGCGGCAGATCAGCTCAGAAGTGCAGGCAAGGCAGGCCCGTTGACGGGCATTCCGATGGCGCATAAGGATATTTTTTGCACAGAAGGCGTTAAAACCAGCTGCGGGTCGAAAATGCTGGATAATTTTATAGCGCCTTACAATGCATCTGTTGTCGAGCGTTTGAATAATGCCGGCATGGTCATGCTCGGCAAGACCAACATGGACGAATTCGCGATGGGTTCGTCGAATGAAACCAGTTTTTACGGCCCCGTGAAAAACCCATGGGACCTGAAAGCCGTACCGGGTGGGTCTTCTGGCGGTTCAGCCTCCGTGGTGGCGGCCCAGCTGGCACCAATTTCAACGGGTACAGATACCGGTGGCTCAATACGGCAACCCGCAGCCCTGTGTGGTATTACCGGCCTTAAACCCACCTATGGCCGTGTTTCACGGTATGGCATGATCGCATTTGCATCCAGCCTTGATCAGGCAGGGCCCATGGCAAAAACGGCTGAAGATGCAGCCATGATGCTAACTGCCATGTCTGGTTTTGATCCCCGTGATTCAACCTGTGTTGATAGGGAAGTGCCTGATTATACAGCAAATTTAAATGATTCTGTGAAGGGCCTCCGAATTGGCATCCCGAAAGAATTTTTCGATGAAGGACTGGATCCAGGTGTTGCTGACGCCATACAGGCCGCATTGAAAGAATATGAAAACATGGGTGCCGAGCTGGTTGATATCAGCCTGCCAAATAGTGGTTTATCGGTTCCAACCTACTACGTTATTGCTCCTGCCGAGTGTTCATCCAACCTGTCGCGCTTTGATGGCGTGCGTTTTGGCTACCGTTGCGATAACCCGGTAGATCTCGAAGACCTGTACAAACGATCACGCGGAGAAGGCTTCGGTGCCGAAGTTAAACGCCGAATAATGATCGGAGCCTACGCATTGTCTGCCGGATATTATGATGCTTACTATATAAAGGCTCAACAAATACGCCGTCTGATCAGTGATGATTTTAAACAGGCATTTGAAAAGGTTGATGTCATCATGGGGCCTACTGCACCCGAAACGGCCTTTAACATAGGCGAAAAATCAGATGATCCAGTCAGCATGTATCTATCAGATATTTACACTATTGCTGTAAATCTTGCAGG
>JAADHQ010000062.1 GCA_013151795.1 Gammaproteobacteria bacterium
GCTTGCCAGTGATGATAAAAGGCCCGACGGGTTGTGGTAAATCGCGTTTCATTGAACACATGGCATGGAAACTGGGTAAACCATTAATCACAGTTGCCTGTAATGAAGACATGACCGCATCGGATCTGGTCGGACGTTACCTGCTCGATGCCAACGGCACCCGCTGGCTGGATGGCCCGCTGACAACCGCCGCACGTATTGGCGCAATTTGTTATCTTGATGAAATTGTTGAAGCGCGGCAGGATACCACCGTCGTTATCCATCCGTTAACGGATCACCGTCGTACTTTACCTCTGGATAAAAAAGGCGAATTGATTGCAGCCCATCCTGATTTCCAGCTGGTTATTTCTTATAACCCCGGTTATCAGAGTTTGATGAAAGACCTCAAACAATCCACTAAACAACGCTTCACTGGCCTGAATTTTGACTACCCCGATACAAAAGTTGAATCTGCCATTGTTAGCAAAGAAGCTAGCATCGATATCGAGCTGGCAACAAAGCTGGTTAAAATTGCACACTCCGCTCGTCACCTTAAAGGGCATGGTCTGGATGAAGGCATCTCTACTCGCCTGCTGGTCTATGCAGCAATCTTGATGAACAAGGGTATTGAAGCCAAAGAAGCCTGCCAGATGGCACTGGTAGCGCCTATTACTGACGACAAGGATATTCACGATACATTAGTTCATTCTATAGATAGTATTTTTGCTTGATTGATCAATCTCAATAGTGGTAATAAATCATGACGACTGATTATCAAGTTTATCGCGAGCAACTTAAATGCAACTTCGAACAACTCGAAGACTGTTTTGACGATTGCATCAAGGATGCATTGCGTAACCTGAGCAAAGAAGGGGTGAACGACTACCTGTCAGGCGCTTCTCTGGCCTGCATGATTGGCCGTGGTTTTGAACCGGTGCTTACCTATCTGGAAGAAATGCCAGTAATGGCACACCATTTAGGCGAAGCAATGCTGAAAATAGTTTCGCAAGCTGTCTGGGATATGTCACGTACCCCGAATGGCAATTCCATCCCCCCGTTTATGCAATGTTTGCCTGAGGTTTCACGGCGTCTTGGCAGCAAAAAACAAATGGAACATTTTATCGAAATAATTTTCGAAATGATGCACGCCACGACCGCCTCTATTCATGGGCATCATACAACCTTTCCCAGCCCCGGCTTGCCTGACCTGCTAAAACAAATGCCTTATTTACTCAACCAGCTATCGCTTGAAGGCCTTAAAAACTGGATAGAATACGGCACGCGTAATTACAACGATCACCCCGAACGCCAGCGTGACTATTTCAGCTTGCAATCTGCTGACAGCAAAGCCATGTTGCAACGCGAACGACATGGCACATTATTCATGGATCATGAGCGCCAGCTGGATTTATACATGCGCAGCATGTGGGAAAAAGAAGAATACTTTGTACCCTATTCACTCGGTTTTGATGAACTGCGCAAACCACAACCTTATTACGACAACCTTGGCATGCGCATCCCTGATGTCTATGATGATCTGAACGACGTTTCAGGCATCAATCGTTATCGACTTGCACTCGCTCACATGGCCGGCCATCAACGCTGGACACTACGCCAGATTGCAGATAATTTATCCCCCTTTCAACGCATAGCGGTTGAACTGTTTGAAGATGCACGTATCGACACCCTCACCATCAAACAATACCCGGGCCTGAAAAAATATTTCCTTGCCCTGCACCCAAAACCTGTTGAAGGCGACTGTAACAATGAAAAGGAATCCTGTGTTCGCCATCGTCTGGCGATGCTGTCACGCGCTATTCTGGATGAAAATCACGGTTATCAAAACCCGACCATCCTCGAATACGTTGAGAAATTTCATGCTGCATTAAAAAATGGTGAATCCAGCACAAAAGACATGCTCAACCTGGCCATTTCATTTACAACAATAACGCGCCTGCAAAGCGATCTTTTACCGCACATCCGTTTTGAAAATACCGAAGTCGATTACCGTGATGACAACCGTCACTTGTGGATCTTCATTGAAGAAAATGACGAAGCCGAAGATATTGTCAACCGACCTGAAAAAGAAGACATGGAAGAGATCGAAGGTCTGCCACCTCGTCATTACCATGAATGGGATTATAAAGCCGGCAGCTACAAGCCAGACTGGGTAACATTATATGAATCACTGCATCCACCCGGACAGGCATCTGACATAGATAAAATACTGGAAAAACATGCCGCACTGGCCAACTACCTGAAGCGCATACTGGATCTGTTAAAACCACAACATTATGTCCGCATCCGTTATCAGGAAGAAGGCAGCGAACTTGATCTGGATGTCGCTATTCGCTCACTGATCGATTTCAAGAGTGGCGCGCAACCTGACCCTCGCATCAACATGAGCCACAAACATGACGGCCGTGACATTGCTGTTCTACTGTTAATGGATCTGTCAGCTTCACTCAATGACATCCCGGATGGCTGCACACAAAGCATACTCGAACTCAGCCGCGAAGCCGTCACCCTGCTAGGCTGGTCTATCGAACAACTGGGTGACAAGTTTGCTATCGCCGGCTTTCACTCCGATACACGACACAACGTCCGTTATCACCACATAAAAGGATTTACAGAACATTGGGATGACAGCGTAAAAGCCCGACTCGCAGCAATAGAACCCGGTTATTCCACACGCATGGGGGCTGCTGTTCGTCATGCTTCCCACTATCTCGAAGGCCAGAAGGCAGATAAAAAATTACTGCTCATACTGACAGACGGCGAACCTTCTGATATTGACGTCAGCGACGACCAGCTACTCATAGAAGACACACATAAATCGGTAGATGAATTATCCGCCAAAGGCATATACACTCACTGCATCAGCCTGGACAAAAAAGCCGATGATTATATTCAGGATATTTTTGGCGCAACCGGGTATACAGTTATCGATAATGTCGAAAAGTTACCTGAAAAACTGCCTAAATTATTTATGTCATTAACAACTTAAAATACTGTTAACCGCCAAGGCGCAGAGGACGCCAAGTTATATTAAATGTTTTCCTTGGCGTCCTCTGCGCCTTGGCGGTTTAAGACTTTTTTGATATTCAAACTGATGCTGCGGATGAATTATCAGCCAAAGGCATATACACTCATTGCATCAGCCTGGACAAAAAAGCCGATGATTATATTCAGGATATTTTTGGTGCAACCGGATATACAGTTATTGATAATGTCGAGAAATTACCTGAAAAATTGCCTAAGCTGTTTATGTCTTTGACGACTTAAATGCTGTTAACCGCCAAGGCGCAAAAGACGCCAAGTTATATTAAATGTTTTCCTTGGCGTCTTTTGCGCCTTGGCGGTTAAAACTTTTTCAACATTCAAAAATAATCATGAAAAACACAATAACAGCTTCAATCACATTTTCATTCAAAGGCAAAAGTTTTTCGCCATCAACCACTCTTGACCTCGACACCTATCTTGAAAAAAGTACGACGCTACCGAATTTCTATCCGCTTATTGCCAGAGAAAATAACTTCGACCTTTATTCCTATGAATACGAAATGATGCAGGCAGAAAGTATCTATTATAGTAATGCTCGGGGTCAGGTTGCCGAATTTGTTGCTGAAGGAAAACTGGACATCAATGCCTTCGTCGTCGCCTGGCAAGAAAACAAAATCCTCTCAAAACTGTCCGACATTGCAAAAGAACACATGAATATCAATGATTTTCAACAACATACCGAACTAAAAAAAGCCATGTTTGCTGCCTATCTGGCAGGCAAGAACAACATAAAATAGCTTTTCTAGCTATCTGTCTCAGGTATAATAGCCGCAAAAATATCATCAATTATTACAGGACTATTATGACTGAACGCGCAAGCTATGAAACCAACCCATCACTGACGATTATCTCACAAATGATATTCATGAGCCGCTGGTTACAGGCTCCTCTCTACCTGGGTCTGATCGTCGCCCAGGGCGTCTATGTCTACCATTTTATGGTGGAACTATGGCATCTCGTTGGTAAGGCAACCAGTATCGGCGAAGAAGAAATCATGCTCATCGTACTGGGACTGATTGATGTCGTCATGATCGCTAATCTGCTGATCATGGTCATTATTGGTGGTTACGAAACCTTCGTATCACGCCTGAACATCAGAGAACACCCCGACCAACCTGAATGGCTATCACACGTTAATGCCGCCACCATGAAAATCAAACTGGCCATGGCATTGATCGGTATATCTTCCATACACCTGCTCAAGACATTCATTAATGCAGATAAGATGGAATACGATACCATCATGTGGCAGGTTGCGATTCACCTTACCTTCCTGCTGTCTGCCATCGCCATGGCCTATACCGATCGCATCATGACCAAAACATTGCTGGATGCCCAGGGCAAGGCAGAACACTAAGCATAATGAAGAACGTAATAGTTGACCTCATCCGGCACGGTCAACCCGAGGGTGGCAGTCTTTACAGAGGACACCGCATTGATGACCCTTTAAGTAATAAAGGCTGGCAACAGATGAGAGATGCGACCCATGGCCCTGTGCCGTGGGATCAAATCATTACCTCTCCCCTGTTACGCTGTCATGCCTTTGCCAATGAACTGGGTAAAAAACACAAATTGCCTGTCCTTCTTGAGAATGATTTTCGCGAAGTTGGCTTTGGCGACTGGGAAGGCAAAACCCGTGAACAACTTAAAACTGAACGCCTGAATGAATACGAAAATTTTTACCGTGACCCTGTTAATTGCAGGCCACCCAATGCCGAGTGCCTCAATGACTTTATCAAACGCGTTACCGATGCCTATTTATTACATATCGAAAAATCCATAGGGGAACATATTTTAATCGTTGCACACGCTGGCGTAATACGCGCCATCATTGCGCATACTTTAAACGCAACACCGGCAGGCCTGTATCGAATCAAAGTCGACAACGCAGGCATAACCAGAATAATGCATGACGGTACAAATGGTTCACTACTTAAACATAATGTGAGACTGGGTGAGATAAGTTAAACTTGTTATTCAGCCATACTAAATCAAACTGCGCCAGATAATGACAAACATAGAAAAACTGAAACAGGATATTGTGTTTAAAGAAACACTCTCCGGGCAAGACATGACCTTCCACAGTACCTGGGGAATTTTCTCTCCCAAGGCGATTGATAAAGGCACCATCATGCTGCTCGACTATCTGGATATTAACCCGGACGACAACTGCCTTGACCTTGGCTGTGGTTACGGGCCTATCGGCTTAACACTGGCAAAATTAGCACCACAAGGTGAAACCACACTCGTAGATAAAGACTTCATGGCCATTGAATACAGCAAAAAAAATGCTGACATCAATAATATTAAAAACTGCGATATCAAACTCAGCAACGGCATGCAACATATTCGTGACAAAAAATTTGACTATGTCGTATCTAACGTGCCGGCAAAAGTAGGCAGTGAAATGATGACCATCATGCTGACAGACATCTATAAACAATTAAACCCTGGCGGTAAAATCTATGTCGTTACCATAACGGGCTTGAGAAGATACATAGAACGTAATTTCAAGGAAATTTTTGGAAACTACAAAAAACTGAAACAAGGTAAGCAATATACTGTTGCTATGGCCAGAAAAGAACCTTAACCAGCGCCCGAACCCAGATTTAATCTTTGTTATATATCTATTACCTGACCTGGGCACTTTATTTAAAATACGATAATTAAATGGCAATATTTCTCTTTATTCTTTTCATTAGAAAAATATAATTATTTTTAATCTATTTTTTTGGTATTTAACCAATCAATTGCAGTATTACGTTCATCAAAAAAAGCCATACGGTAAAACTTGGGTGTCAGGAACCCTTTTAATGGCCAGGGTAACCGACCATACTTAACCACCGCAACATAATCAGCAAGTTTTGATGTAGCCAACATAATATTTGCTTTAAAGGAATATGAATAGAGATTGATTCGATTAACCAGAATAAGAGATATTTTTGGTTCAATACTTTTTATTAAGTCGAATACCTCTGTAACCATAGATGAAGTTACTTCAATATCGGCATGTATAATGATTTCAAGAATACTATCATCATAAATAAATCGAGCAAATTTTAATTTATATTCTTGCATGGTGACTGACAACCCTGTTTTATATCAGCTTCATATGGAGTAATTTATTATATCCCGAACTACTCATAATATTTACCCGCATATAAAAATCTAGCAAATGAATTCCACGATGGTTCTTCAGGTATCTCTCCATCACGATCTATCCAGCCCTCAGTCCATGCAACAGCAGACTCTAAATAATGTTCGATGCTTGTATTTTCCCAGCCCTTGGCATCAGGTTCGTAAGGACTACACGGATTTTCTTTTTCGAGCTTTACAGCTTCCTCACGATCCGCTACGAGCGCCTTAACAAATACCAGAAAAGACTCTCGGTCTTTTACGTTATCAAGCAATTTATCCAGATCAGCCATTGGGGTTATAACGACCAGGTTCACTTGCTGCCATGAAGCGCAGTAGAATGGAAGTCAGGCGCAACATCTTGTTATACCTGTTATTTTGAATGCCTGCGCAACATTTCTTTATAAACATCACAAACTCGTTTTCCAACACCCAGTGTTGTATTAATTAATGCGTTATCATCAATAAGGGCAGACATGCTTGATTCTTGCATATTAAACAAATAATTACGACTGGCTATAAGTTTTTTATCAACTAATTAGAATTCTTTCTTGTATTTAAGGATATCGTATTTCAGGTGCCTGGTAACTTTCTCAGCCACAACGAGCTGCATGTTTAACAAGGTACTTATTTTATTGGCCAGGTCTTTAGCTTCATCGGTTGTTTTAATGGCAACATAAATAGGAAAATTTTCAATGCTACCAAAACCAAGCATTGTTTCACTGCTGGTGTACTTTCTTATCAATCCAATGTCATACCTGAACGATCCTGTTTTATCAGTAAAGTTAGAATCGGCAAGAAAGTCACCAAGGCATATACAAACTGACTCAAAGTGGTCAATGCTTTCCTCTTCGTATAAATTAATCCAGAGCCAGTGAAACCTTTTAATTATTTTTCTCTTTTCGACATCAATATATTTTTCTTTCCTGGTATAAAAAAAAGTATAGATGGCTATAAATAATAAAAGTAAAGCGAAAAATAGAGCAATTAATGAACCATTTTTAAGCCACATTCCTAAAGGAGCGAATGAGATAAAAAATGGAAAAATAGAAATCAGTTTAGGAAGAGCGTTATTTTTATGTGATGCGGCGTGTATTTTCATTATTCCAGCTATATTTAAAATTAATT
>JAADHQ010000098.1 GCA_013151795.1 Gammaproteobacteria bacterium
GAATATCGCGGAATTTGTTCCAGCCTGTATTCAGCTGCCCTGTTTTGAACCCTTCGATTAATTGCCTGATACAACTGGTAACCTTCTATCACTGATTTATTTTTTTCCAGTGTTGTCAAAAAAGCATTCGCAAATACAGAGTGTTTTCCACTACCCACATCCAGCACCGGTTTTACTCCGCCCGAGGTGAGTACGACACGGGCTCTTGTTTTTGCCATGATCTTAATCCATTTGTTACGTTTGGCACTATTGTTCAAACCCAGACTCATGCGAGTTTGCGCCGTTGTTGTCATTGTGCCTGAATAACACGAGTCGGCAACAACCATAATGTGTTTTGCATTAATCACATTCAGCATATCGGTTATATCCAGATTGGATATCCAGTTTGCTGAATTATTTACTTCCGCATCAACCGGTAACCAGTAACCCCGTTGATTATCTGCATCTATTTCGCCATGCCCTGCATAATAGATCAGAAAATTATCTTGCTTGCTTAAATTAGCGCGTATTTCATTTAGAGCAGTTAAAATAGTGTAACGATCGGCGTTTAATAACAACCGTGTTTTAAACCCATATTTTTCGCTCAAAACTTTTGCTGCCCGCTTTGCATCATTAACGGCTGTTTTTAATTTTGGGTAATATTTGTAGTTATTATTACCGATTATCAAAGCATGATACTTACCAAATGAGACACCTTTAATTTCTTCACTATTAACGGCTTTTATCATCGACGGCTGGTTATCTACCATGAGAAAGTCTGTTATCGGCTCAACACCAAAGATCAACCGCGCAACCCGGCCACCTTTATCGATTGCAACCATTTTAATACGTTTGTTTTTTTCGGCGGCGGGTAAACGAAAGTCAAACAGACCATTCACATTCAATTCTGCCTTTCGTCCATTAATAGTAAACCCGAGCAAACCTGCTGGTGCACGCACATGACCCATGATCTTGAAATATTTATTCACGACAGGTAATTTTAAAATTGGCAATCCACGTGTCAACACCAGCGGCTGATCCATAATTTTAATTGTTGGCCCGGGCAACCGAGTCAGATTGTTATCCACGCTGGCACTGGCCAGTAACACTTTTTCTCCCAGCCTGATTTTTTGCCTGGCAACATCAGATTGTAACCGTGCAATTGTATTACCCTGCTGACCAATACTTCGCTTTAATCGCTTGATCTGTGTCTTTAATGATGTCAATTGTTCGAGGTGACTTGCCTGCCCGCTGGCAACATACTGACTGGTCTGAAATTGAAGTTTCTTTAATCGGCTGATTGATGATGCCAATTGTGATTGATGATGTTTGAGTAACGCATTTTTTTTGTCTAGTTGCTGCTTCAGATACACAGCTTCCTGCTTACTGACTTTCACTTCCTTGCGTAATTTTTTAACTTCCTTTTGACTACTGGCCGCGACCTGTATTTCAATTTCTGATGCAAATTTCAGGTCATTACTCACTAGTCCGGACGCACGTCGGTACCAGTTTAAAGCCTGAACCAGATCTTTTTTTACCCCAAAACCTTTTTCATAAAGATAACCCAGGTTAATCTGCGCCCTTGCATTTTTCTGTGCTGCCGATTTTTCATACCATAGTCGTGCTAATTCGTAATCAGGGATAACACCCAGTCCTTTTTCATAAATCTCACCAACATTTGCTTGTGCCTCTGCATCACCCTCTTTGGCTGATGCCAGCCATACCTTGAGTGCTGTACGATAATCAGCACGATCGAATGAGGTGTATTCACCACCTCGAATCTCGCAGTTAATGGCAGTAGTCCGAACCGGTTGCCTAGCTGCCAGATAAGTAAACTGGCCACCGAGCTTTCTGATTTGAGAAGGCAGCAGGCAATCAACCACCAATAGTTTATTTACGTCTTTACGTGCAACCTTGACCTGTTCCTCCGTCGGTTTCACCGTAGACTGACAGGCTGATAACAAGATGATTAATATTGAAAAACCAAAGACTAAATTCCATTTTAACTTCATATGTAATACCTGGATCAAAAAATTCCGTTTAACTTCAACTGTACTGGGGCCAGTAAGTTAAATATGCTGTTTTAGTAATACGTATGTCGTATCATGGTGCCAAGAATACTGACTGTTCGTCTCTGAATCAATACAACTTCATTTATACTATCAATTTAAACAACCACACAGGTATAAAAACAAATTTTATATGGTATTTAAGCCAGTCAGGATCAACCCTATATGACTTCACCCCGATTTCACTCTGAAAAACCTTTCACTTTGTGTTCTACAAATACGCTTCGATTGATTTTTTTAAGCCTGATTACATTGTTACAAGGATGCAGCCAGAGCTCACCTGAGATCTTTTACCGTACAGCGCAACAAATGGGTTTACAACGTCATGTTATCGAAGGAAAGGGGTTCCCGCTGGTTTATTATAGTAAGGGATCGATAGCACAGAACCGGCATCTTCATCTCTATCTGGGTGGTGATGGCCTTCCATGGAAAAACATCATCACTTACTCTGAGGACCCTACTCCACGTAACCCTCTCGTGCTCAAACTTATGAAGCAGGACAATAATCCTGGTATTTATCTGGGCAGACCGTGTTACCAGGGGTTCTCCAGGCGCACACCCTGCAACTACCGTTACTGGACGTCGGCACGATATTCAACAGAAGTTATTGATGCCATGACTCAGGCTGTGAAAAAAATTATAAAAATCTACCATATTCAATCCATCACAGTTATTGGCTATAGTGGTGGTGGAACAATTGCCTTACTGATCTCGAACAGTATCCCTGAAATAAAAATGGTCATTACCATTGCAGGAAACCTGGATACTGATGCCTGGACAAAATATCATTATTATTCAGCATTAAGTGAATCGCTAAACCCTGCGTTACAACAACCTTTATTACCACAAATAAGGCAGATCCACCTGCAAGGCAAGCTTGATAAAAATATCCCCGCTAAACTCTCTGCACGCTTTCTGAAACGTCAAACTAATGCGTTAACTCTTAAATACCCATCTGCAGACCATGCTTGCTGCTGGCATCAATATTGGCCAAAAGTTCTTGATTTTATACACTCCGATACGACCGACTTCAAAATTAAGTAAAAAAACACTGGTACTTATCTGTACTTTTCCCTAGAATTCCTCGCCACGCTGGACGAAACACGCAGAACTACTTAAAACACGGACTCAGGGAGAATTGTTTTGAAAACTGCCCACGCCTTAACTAACCAAAATGCGGGAAACCCACAGAAAAACAAAAATATCGTTTTTTCGCATATCGCAAACTATTTCATCATTGGGGCTTGCATTTTAACTCCTTCAATTGCTTCGGCGCTGAACCCTAGCCAACAGGCTGTTGTTGATTATTTTACCAATAATTCCTTATGCACCGATGGTGGTGGCTTTAATGGTGAAGAAAGAGTTCTCGGTAAATCGACTACTGAATCCTTTGGCAAGCAAATCAATGCACCTGGCATCTCACCACTACTGGTATCCGGTGGAGGTTCATATGACTGTTCAAAACTGGGTGGTGGTGCATTTCAAACAGGAGTAGAACTCCTGCTGAATGACCCCGGCATTGAAATCAATAGCGTATTACAAGGTCTGGCCGCAGAAGAAGTCATCACTATGGGTACCATGAATATTGAAATTGGCGGTATTCAAATGACCAACCTCAATACCCATGTCGCGGGATTACATCAAGGCTCACAAGGTATGCGTTATGCCTCACTTCCTGCAAAAAAACTGTCTGCCAATGGCTTGAAAACAGGTGGCGCTGCCAGTGCAAGCAAAAATGCCATTGGGTTTTTCCTTAACTCAAAAATCAAGCTTGGTGATAAAAACACAACCACGCGTGAAACCGGTTTCGATTACAATGCATACGGTTTGACTGGCGGTATGGATTTCCGCCTGAACAACATGGTTGTGATGGGTGTTGCTTTAGGTTACGGGAGCACCAATGCAGACTATAAAAATTCAATGGGCAACATGGACATGGAAGGTTACAGCCTGTCTGTCTTTGGTACCTTATATAAACAGGACCAATATTACATCGATGCGATTGTCAATCTGACGCGAAATAATTTCGACTCCAGCAGAACCTTTATCGACCCTAACGGCTTTGCCCAAACCGCCGTAAGTGATACCAGTGGTGATGTCCTGACCGTCGGCCTGGGTATGGGATATGAATACAATAATAACAATGTAACCATCGGCCCCTTTGCCCGACTTAATTATACAAAGGTTAATATTGATGCCTTTTCAGAAACAGGAGCAGGCCCCTGGAGCGTGCAATTTGATGAACAAAACATTAACTCATTTGAAGCCGTGGTGGGTATGCAGGCTAGTAAAACCATAAGCAAATCCTGGGGTGTCATGGTTCCACAGTTACGTGTTGAGCTGGTTCATCAATTCGAAAATGAAAGCCGCATCATCAACTCACGTTTTACAGGTGCGGTACAAAACGGGATCACCACTAATCTGTTACAAACAACGGATGCACCTGACCGTAACTACTTTAATATCTCTCTGGCCACATCGGCCCAGTTCAGTCATGGGCGTAGTGCCTATCTTCAATATACCGGGCTCATTGGTCTGAAAGCATTAAGCGTCCATGGTATTGAATTAGGTATTCGCTGGGATTATTAAGTCGGATCGCACGTAATAGCAGGCTATTGCGAAGATTCGCAACGCAGAAGCTGGTTTTCCCGGGTGCAAGAGCGAGTTCATGAATTGGTCAGAGGCTCCTTAAAATTCATTCCAGTGATTTTTGTAGTTCCAGTAAGTCTTTATACCCAGGGCTGATTTCAAGCCCCTCCTTTATTAGATCATTCGCCATCTGACTATTGCCGGCACTGATATAGGTCCTTGCCAGTTTTGCATACTCATCTGCAATTCGTTCTAGTCCGGATAAAGCCTGGCTGTTTCCAGGATGTATCTCCAGTACTTGTTTATATGCAGCATAGGCATTACTGCCTGGCGGCTCGGTATACCGCTTGACCATCATGTGCGCATCTGCAATTTCAAGTAACCCCAATACTTGCTCCTGAATTTGTTGCGTTAAACTATTAAATGGTGCGGCAACTATTTTTTCGGGTATAACAACCTGCTTCTGGGTGAGAACAAATACCAGTAGCGCAGCCGTAATAACCAATACACCGGATAACAACCATATGTTTTTACGTCCTGCTTTCTGTAGTCGCCCGGGGATGAGCTCATCCAGAAACTGCTCAACGGATGCAGGCCTGTCTTCACGATCAAAAGACATACCTTGCCTTAACATTTTCCACTGACGAGGACTCAAGCTATCAACAGGCTTTGGTTCCATCTCTTCTTTATGTGCCTCAACTGAGGATTTACGCTCATATGGATGCACTCCCGTCAGAATTTCGTAACTGATACAGGCAAAACCATAGATGTCGTCACGCGCATCAGGCGTTTCACCCTGTAACATTTCACAACTCGCGTAGGTTGGCGTCAAAGCTACCAGGCCGCTGTCTTCATCTAACTGGCGTGAAGACTGAATGGCCTGGGCAATACCAAAATCGAGTACCTTAACAACGCCATCATCATCTATAAAAATATTGGCTGGTTTCAAATCACAATGAATAATGTTTTTACTGTGCGCATATGACAAGGCATTGCCAATGCTTTCTATTACCTGAAAACCCTGTTGCTCAGGCAAGGCTTTACTTTTACCTTTGTGAGTAATGGCTTGCAAAAGCGTTTTACCTTGCAAAAACTCCATCACCATCATAAAAACATCTCCATCACGATCAAAATCATGAACCGTAATAATATTGGGATGTGCCAGGATTTGAGATTTTCTCGCTTCACGCTGCAAAGCGATAAAAGCGTCTTTTTTATTGTTTAATTTACGCCTCAGTATTTTAATCGCAACAAACGGATCCCGATCATTGGCTTCTACCTTGCGTAAATCACGCGCCTTATAAACATCGCCCATCCCGCCTTTGGCAATATAGGTCTCAAGACGAAAACGTTGCTTGAGTATTGAACCTACTCTGATATTTTGCGCAGATTGGCCCGAACCGTTTCTTTGAGCGTTTTTCCTGACTACCGGGCGCATAACCGGAATCTGAACCGTCTTTTCGTCAACGCGTCTAAATGGGTTCCCTTTACCGGTATCTATTGTTTTTTCATCTGTCATATTTTATTAAATATAATACAATCAATCATTTATAGCCACATCAGGTCTTCATGAGCCTTCTTTCAAAAAAATTACTGTATATCTACACACCATGATAAATAACTATCCATCAGAAAACACAGGAAAATCCAAATTCAACAGAACGCTTACATAATCATCACTTTATTTTGGCAAAATTATCCAAATTCCTCTCACCGGCTTTCCAATAGTTGAAGAAAACAATTGAAATAAAACCAAGTACATGTAAATAAAGGGTTTATTGTCGTTTAACCATTACCTATATCATGATATCCTTATAATTTGCATATACCTTAATATATACCCACCTATGGACCTCGCAGAAACAACAACGGTACTACAAGTAGATAAACTCAGCTGCATTCGCAACGATATCGAACTTTTCTGTGACTTGAATTTCAAACTTCAATCTGGACAGGTGTTACAGATAGAGGGCGCTAATGGTTGTGGTAAAACCAGTCTGTTGCGTATCCTGTGTGGACTCATGTTACCCGCTGATGGCGAGGTTAAATGGAATGGCGTCAATATTCAACATGACCGCATTGAATACAATAATAACATTGCCTATATCGGCCACCATAACGGCATCAAGGCGGATCTTAGCTGTGAAGAAAACCTGCAATTCTTTCATGATCTTGGCAACACAAAAGAAAATATCGATATAGATGACATCCTTGATAAAATCGGTCTGCAGGAAAAAGATGAAAGCCTCGCCGGCAAGCTCTCAGCCGGGCAACGCAGGCGGCTGGCACTCGCGCGACTGCTGATGACCAATGCGCCTTTATGGATTCTGGACGAACCATTTACTGCTCTCGACCCAAAAGGCCGTGAACTTATTGAAGGATATTTTGACCAACACTGTAGTCAGGGCGGAATGATCATCTTCACCACGCATCATGCTGTCGCACTTGAACATAGCCAGATTCAATTTTTACGGATAGGTCATGAGTAACACTAACTTTCACGCTTTCAAAACACTGGTACGCAGGGATTTTACCCTGGCGATGCGTAATCGTAGTGAATGGACGAACCCGTTATTCTTTTTCTTCCTTGCCTGCAGCCTGTTTCCGCTGGGTATCGGGCCTGAACCCAACACGCTGGAGCGAATCGCACCGGGTATCATCTGGGTAACCGCCTTACTTGCAGCCATGTTGTCACTGGAAAGCATTTTCAGATCCGATTTTGAAGATGGCAGCCTCGAACAACTGGTACTCAGCCCTTACCCGTTCACGGTTCTGGTCTATGCGAAGATCCTCGTACACTGGCTGGTAACCGGCATCCCGTTAATGCTGTTATCTCCTCTATTGGGGCTTATCCTGCATATGCCTGCTGACGGCATTGGCTTATTGATGCTTAGCCTGCTCATTGGTACACCTGTGCTCAGCCTGATCGGCTCTATCGGCGTTGCCCTGACCGTAGGACTAAAACGCGGCGGCATGTTATTATCGCTTCTGATTTTACCCCTATACATTCCTGTTCTTATTTTTGGTGCCGGTGCTGTTGATATAGGTCTGGGTGGACTGGATGCCAGTGGGCATTTTCTTCTGATGGGCGCCATTCTTATTATGGCCTTTACCCTTGCACCCCTGGCAACAGCCGCTTCATTACGTGTGAGCATTTGATTTTATGTGGAAATTTATTTTAAAACTGACGTCTTTCAGAAACTTCTACCAGTTTACCGGTAAGTTACTACCCTGGTTCGGGATCATTACATTTATTCTGTTTGCCATCGGCTTGTACTGGAGCCTGGTCATCGCGCCCATCGATTACCAGCAAAAAGACAGCTACCGTATTTTATATATCCACGTGCCTGCCGCCTGGATGTCATTATTTGTTTACATCGTGATGGCGACGTCCGCTGCTATTCATCTGATCTGGAAAACAAAATTATCTGTCGTTATTGCCAATAGTTGCGCACCCATCGGGGCAGCCTTTACTTTTCTGGCACTGGTAACGGGCGCAATCTGGGGTCAACCTACCTGGGGAACATGGTGGGTATGGGATGCACGACTCACCTCCGAGTTGATCCTGCTATTCTTATACATCGGTTATATGTCTTTATATTCTGCCATCGAAGACCGAAACAGCGCAGCCCGTGCTGCAGCAATTCTCGCTATTGTCGGGATAGTAAATATTCCGATTATTCATTTCTCGGTAGACTGGTGGTTCTCCCTTCATCAGTCAGCATCAATCAGTGTTAGCAAAGGGTCTTCCATGCATCCCAGTATGTTCTGGCCACTGCTCGTTATGGCCACCGCCTATAAATTTTATTTTGTAACCGTATTAATTCAGCGTGCGCGCAATGAAATCCTCGAGCGTGATCAAAATGCAAACTGGGTGAAAGAAATGGAGGAATCGCTATGAACCTGAATGAATTCCTCAACATGGGTGGCTACGCATTTCATATCTGGACATCATACGGCCTGGCTTTTGTGGTGCTGGTTGCAATGGTCATACTACCAATGAGACAGAAAAAATTATTAACCCGTCGTATTCGCAAAACGATACGCAGGAGCAAAAAATCATGAACCCTAAACGTAAACGCCGCCTGATGATGATAATACTCATCCTCATTGGTGTCGGCTCCGCCACAGCATTGACATTAACTGCCTTTAATCAAAACATGATGTTTTTTTATTCGCCCAGTCAGGTAGCTGCTGGCGAGGCTCCCAAAAATCGCCCATTCCGCGTGGGTGGCATGGTCAAGGAAAATAGTCTCTCACGAGATAATGACGGCATTACAGTACGTTTTATCGTGCATGATAATGCCAAAGAAGTAACCATACGTTACACCGGCATTCTGCCCGACCTGTTCCGCGAAGGTCAGGGCATTGTTGCTCATGGAAAGTTAGGCGAAAATGGCGTTTTTATTGCCAACGAAGTACTTGCCAAACACGACGAAAATTACATGCCTCCGGAAGTTGCTGCTGCAATGAAACCGAAAGGCATAGATAAAAAATAATAAAGGTTAAAATAAATGATTCCTGAACTTGGTCACTTTTCACTTATTCTCGCGTTAAGCCTTGCTATCGCGCAGGCTTTTTTCCCGCTCGTGGGTGCGCAACTCAATAAAACCCGTTGGATGGCAGTAGCCAAACCGGCTGCACATGGCCAGTTTATCTTTCTGTCCATCGCCTTCGCAGCACTTACAACGTCATTTATCAACAACGATTTTTCTGTACTTTATGTTGCAACAAACTCCAACTCCTTACTGCCGGTACAGTATCGAATCTCGGCTGTTTGGGGCGCGCATGAAGGCTCACTACTACTGTGGTCATTAATTTTAGGTATATGGACACTGGCGGTATCGTTATTCAGCAAACATTTGCCACCGGCCATGGTGTCACGCGTACTGGGCGTCATGGGTCTGATCAGTATCGGCTTTCTACTGTTTATGCTGTTCACCTCCAACCCGTTCGATCGTCTGCTACCTGCCGCGATAGAAGGACGTGACCTGAATCCTTTACTGCAAGACTTTGGCCTGATCATTCACCCGCCTATGTTATACATGGGTTACGTCGGGTTTTCTGTTGCTTTTGCATTTGCCATCGCTGCTTTACTTGGCGGCCAGCTGGATAGTGCATGGGCTCGCTGGTCACGACCCTGGACAACAATGGCATGGTGTTTTCTCACCATCGGTATCGCTCTGGGAAGCTGGTGGGCCTATTATGAACTTGGCTGGGGTGGCTGGTGGTTCTGGGATCCGGTTGAAAATGCCTCGTTTATGCCATGGCTGATAGGTACCGCACTGATCCATTCACTGGCTGTCACTGAAAAACGCGGCAGCTTTAAAAGCTGGACAGTTATGCTTGCTATTCTTGCCTTTTCGCTCAGCTTGCTTGGAACCTTTCTGGTGCGTTCCGGAGTAGTCACTTCGGTACATGCCTTTGCCACAGACCCGACTCGAGGCGTTTTCATTCTTGCATTTCTTGGTGTCGTTATTGGTGGCTCATTACTGCTCTATGCCTTCAAGGCTGGCAATATAAAAAGTGCCGGACGTTTCAGTCTGTTTTCTCGTGAAACACTTTTACTGACTAATAACATCATTCTGGTCGTCGTATGTGCAACCGTATTATTAGGAACACTCTATCCACTTGTGCTGGATGCCATGGGCGCTGGAAAAATATCTGTCGGTATGCCGTACTTTAATTATATGTTTACCCTGTTCATGTTACCCCTCGTTTTCCTGATGGCCATCGGACCACTAACCAGATGGAAAAGACAATCAATAAATGACCTTCTCGGTAAAATTACTATAATTTTTATTATTTCTGTACTAACCGGTATCGCCAGTTACTTTATGCTAGGCACTATCAGTTGGTCGGTTGCAGGCGTTATTGCGTTGTTCACATGGATAATAGGCAGCTCGTTAATCAACCTGTATAAACGCGTAGAAAACAAACCAAACAAGATTACTGCCTTGACAACCATACCGCTAAGTTTCTACGGCATGTTCCTGGCTCATATCGGTGTTGCTGTTTTCATGATGGGCGTTACATTCACAAGCCACTACAGCGAGGAAAAAGACATTCGCATGAAGCCTGGTGACAGTCTGGACATGGCCGGTTACAACTTCCAGTTCGAGGGAGCTACCGAAGTTAACGGGCCAAATTACCGTGCACAACAAGGCTCGATTGTGATTAGTCAAAATAACAGGAAAATTACTACGCTCAAACCTCAAAAACGCTTATACCTTGTACAACGCAGCCCCATGACAGAGGCCGCTATTGATGCAAGCCTGAGCCGCGATCTGTTTATTGCTATGGGTGAGCCATTGGGCAATGGTGAATGGAGTATAAGAATACAATACAAACCATTAATACGCTGGATCTGGCTAGGTACGATTATTATGGCCATTGGCGGGTTACTGTCAATAAGTGACAAGCGTTACCGCTATAAACGCAAGAGACTGGCATCATGAAATTACGCGCCCTACTCCCTCTACTTGCTTTTCTGATCCTGGTTGTATTACTTGGTTATGGTTTAACACGCAACCCTAAAGATATACCATCACCACTCATCAACAAGGCTGCACCTGCATTTGATCTGCCCGCCGTGTTAAACCCTGACGATAAAGTAAGCGACAAAAACTTCCTCGGCAAAGTTACCGTATTTAATGTCTGGGCATCCTGGTGTAGCGCCTGCCGTGATGAACACCCGATTCTGGTCAAATTCGCTAAAGAACATAAAACAACCATTTATGGTTTGAATTATAAAGACCAGCGCGCCGACGCTATACGCTGGCTGGGAATATTTGGAAACCCCTATATCGCCAGCGCCTACGATGTCACCGGTAACACAGGCATTGACTGGGGTGTTTATGGCGTACCTGAAACTTTCATTATCGATAAAAAAGGCATTATACGTTACAAACAAATAGGTCCTGTTACCGATAAAATTATTGCTGACAAAATCCTGCCTTTGATTCGCAAACTGGAAAAAGAATAATGAACCCAATCAAACAAATCAGTTTTACGCTCATACTGGTATTAACAAGCTTAAGCATATCGGCTGCTATCAATGTTTACCAGTTTGATGACCCGGTTAAAAAAGAACGATTTTATAATCTGATCGATGAGCTTCGTTGCACTGTTTGTCAAAATCAAACCATTGCGGCATCCAATGCAGGTCTTGCAAAAGATTTACGCAATAAAACATACAAAATGATTCAGGCAGGCAAAACAGACGATGAAATTAAAACGTTTATGGTTGAACGTTTTACTGATTTTGTTTTATATAACCCCCCGGTTAACAACAGCACCCTGCTACTCTGGATTGGCCCTGCTGTATTAATGCTAATAGCATTTATATTTCTGATCAGTAATATACGAAAACGCGTGTCTACACCCGTCACGGAGATTGACGCACAAGAACATGAACGTGTTCAGACACTACTAAAACAAAAAAAGGATGGCAATAATGACTAGCTTTACAATTATTGCAGCATTAATGCTGCTATTGGCAATTGTTTTATTATTACGGCCATTACTACGTTCTCCTGAAAAAAATAATATCGATCAAAAATCACTGAACCTGGATATCTACAAGCAACACCTGCAAGAACTTGATGCCGACCTGGATAGCGGCCTGATTACTCAGGAAGACTACGCCAGTGCACAACAGGATTTGGAAAAGCAGCTCATTATAGATGTACCTGATACTCCGAAAGAATCCATCGAAGACAAACAACGCAGTCCTTTCAGTCAAATAGCTATAGTAATAATAATTCCTGTCGTCACTATTGGCCTGTACCTCTACCTGGGCAGCCCGGACACACTAGATACCCCTCCAGCAACACAAATGAACAGTGCCGATGCTCACGCCAATGCCAAAGCAAACAAATCCGCAAAAGCCTTACCAAGCGTACCAGAGATGATCGTTAAACTGGAAGAAAAGGTAGCGCAAGAACCAAAGAACATTCAAGGATGGGAATTACTTTCACGTTCATACATGCATACACGCCAATTTGAAAAGGCTGAAAAAGCCTTCCAGACTTTAACAGAACTAAAAATTGACGACCCAAACCTGTGGGCTGACTACGCCGATATTGCAGCTGTTAACCGCAATGGAAAACTGGAAGGAAAACCTTTCGAGTTCACTAAACGCGCCCTGTCATTACAACCAAAACATCCCAAAGCTTTGTGGCTTGCTGGCACATACCACTTTCAAAAAAATAATTATACGACAGCTATTCGTTTTTGGGAGATCCTTAAATCACTTTTACCTCCTGAGTCTAAAGATGCGGCAATGATCACTGCTGGCATTAACGATGCCAGGAAACGGTTGGGGCTACCCATTGAATCAGCGCCTGCCATAGCCAACAGTGAACCTGCTGCTGTTTCCAGCCTGAGTATAAAAGGCAAGGTTATGCTGGCCAAAACGTTAACTGATAAAGCCAGCCCGACCGACACTGTATTTGTTTATGCCCGGGCTTCAAAAGGTCCTCGCATGCCACTGGCAGTTGTTAAAAAGCAGGTTAAGGATTTACCATTTGAGTTCACCCTGGATGACAGCATGGCCATGATGCCGCAAATGAAACTGTCAAATTTTGAAACTGTCGTCATCACTGCCCGTATTTCAAAATCAGGTAATGCGATAACTCAGTCTGGTGATTTAATAGCAAAAGGGATCAACATAACAACCAAAAACAGCAGCCCTGTGACACTGGAAATTAATAGCGTAACACCTTAATATTTTAAAGTGTTACAAGAATCCAGCTTCTGAGTTATACAGATATAACACTGCTGCCCTGATATAAAATCAGGTTTATTCCGGGCAGCAATGTATAAAGGTAAAAAAAGTAAGCAGCCCTGATATGAAACTTTGCGGCCTCCGCGACCTTTGCGATAAAAGCATTCAGCCCAAAAGCACAATACAACAAACATCAATAATATAAAAAATAATCTATTTGTTTATAATGACCAGACCTAACGCTGGGTTACTACAGTTTTCGGGCTGGATATTGGTGACGCAAAGGCCGCAGAGGGCGCAAAGAAAATATTTTTTGGGGTTTATTGTTTTCAGTGATTTTATGGCTCAGGGTTTTTCGATGCTTACTATACGTGTAACACTACTACCTGGAATATAAAGTCAGATTTTAAATTTGTATTTTATAAAATCATAAAGACAAATGAATAATAATGAGCCCAGAACTGAACCGTCATTCCCACCTGTGCGGGAATGATAAATCAGGTTTATTCCGGGCAGCAATGTATACGGGTAAAAGAAAAATAAACAGCCCTGGTTAATGCATATTAAGTAACTAACAAAATTCCCAGATCATTGAGTAATTCAGTTTCATGCTCGCATCTAAAACCTTGATGCTTTTTATTCTGTACTCTTCATAATTACAATCACGCCTTAAGGGGTGCGCATACACAGAACCTTTAGGACCACTGATACTACTTACAATCGGCCACATAGAATTACTACGTTTGATCACCATTGCAGTCTCGCCATTTATTAGTTCCACCACCGTGCCTGGAGGCCATATTCCAAGCTCTTTAATAAACAACAATGTCATCTCCTCATTACAATGATCATTCTTGTTCATAAAAAATTCTTTTAATGCCTCATTTGAACATTTTGCTACACGGTATTCTCGTGTCGATACCATTGCTGAATAGCGATCAGCTATACTAACCAATTGAGCTTCTTTAGATATTGCATCACCTTTCATATCATTCGGATATCCATCACCACAAGGTCTTTCATGATGCTGCATAATTGCTTCAAGCCACTTAGCATTATATACACCTGCCTTAACCAGCATGGACACAGTATTGGCAGGATGTTCGTTTATCTCTTTCTTTTGTTCCGGGGTCAAAGATTCTTCTTGTTTAAACAGTATTTCCTGCAGCTCAACCATCGAAATATTTGCAGTTAATCCTGCCGCCATAACAGGTATAAGATCATCATCGGCATAGCCTAATCTCTTGCCAACAATGGATACAAGAATTCCAATATGCACCGGATGATACTCGGTATATTTATATTTATTGATTACATGTACAGCACCCAGCATTGCATCAGGTTCATCCAGACAAATATCATGTAATTTTTTACACAGTCGAATAACACTTTCTTCTATGCCTTTTTTGCCTTCTCTTACCTGTGAAAATATTTTTGGTAAATAATTAATAATGCCGTCAAGGATGACAAAGGGACTAGACTCATCTTCAAATGATTGCGGCTTTTCTTCGACAGAATTTGCAGCATCTCCATGCTGTCTGTACAGACCTCGGCTTATAAGGGCTTCAAGTTGCCCCTGGTTAGCGATGACAGTGCCTTTTTCTAACAGCAATCGACCTTCATTATCATACATCGGCCAGGGCAAACCCTTACCCACTGCTATTTCATCTGGTTTTACGCGAAGTGATTCCAACTTACACCTGTAATTTATAATTTAATTAAGCGTTAGACTTTATATATTGATCTTATCGGCCAAATTTAACAATACTTTACATTCCACAAGGGCTATATGCAGGTTATTGAAGTTAATATGTATTATTTTTTATTTCTGCTGAAAACTATGTATAACTGGCATAGAAATTTGCTAGTAACACCGTAGGTCTTATTATCTGGCATGAACATTTAAACATAACAGAACACTACAAAAAACACGGCATAATTTTCTATACCCAAACTAAATTAAAAAAAACAGCTTAATATTTCAGGCTACGAAAACTGTTTTCTGGCTTTAAAAAGAACTACCCTTCATCAACACCCTTCGTTGGATCTCTCAAGCTGTATTTTTCAACATTTGCGTCGTGTTTTCCCTTAATAATGTCTTTGCGTTCTTCATAACGTTCTTTTGCAGCACCTTCTTTTACCTTGATAGTATGCTCGCCAAACAGTACCTGCTTCAAAAATCGCAAACAAAACCTCGTCAATTCCTCGTCGTTTTCATCAATACCTTTACGCAGATCATTGTCTATCTCAAACATTTTGACAAAACCATCGCCTTGCGTGAAAAGACGAAAACCATCCAGATCATACGACATGGAAAATAACTGCATACTTCTTTCGCTGGGAGCGCCCACAGTGGGGCCGGCTGAACGTTTCTTGATAATAATATCAAGCCACTCACGATTCATTTCATCATAAATTTCGACACCCTGTTGCTTGCGAAATTCAGCGATGGTTATTTCATTATCTTCTTCATGACCTTTGCAATGATCTTCTTTCACTACAAAATAAAGATCCTCAAATTCTGACGCACCTTTTCGATGCATACCCATCGTCCCATAAGGATAATAACGACAGGCAGTTGGCCGGTCTTCATAAATACTACAACCTTCATCGGTCATAAACTGACAGGCTGCACCACCATCGACTGGACGCATTTTAGTACCTGGCATGCCATGAAAATCCATCTCATAAGGACGCGTGTATTGAAGCTGTGCCTTCCAGGTCGGAATATCAAAATGACGAGCCATACGCAAAATATCATAGGGCGTCAGGGTAATGTCGATGCTACTGCAACAAGCGTTGAAACACTTTATGCCTTTGTAGCAACTGAATGAGATTTTTGAATCCAGAGACAACTGCTGTGGTTGCACCGCAGTTTTAAAAGGCAGATCAAACGACTCAAAAACATTCTCGTCGGTGAAAGGGGTTACTCCTGACTTATCATCACTCATTATTACTATCCTGTTAACTATCAGACATTTACTTTTGAGACACGTATTCTGGCAGAAAATCAGTCATATCTCACTTTTTGGAGTTTTAACAACCAGTAACCCATTTTATTTAACTCTTTTCACTATGGAGTGACATGTATGTGTACAGTGCACGTCAGAATTTATTATAGTAATCTCTAACCGCCAAGACGCCAAGGGCGCCAAGTTTTTTATTTTTAAATTCTTGGCGCCCTTGGCGTCTTGGCGGTTAAAAACCAGATTTACCTCTGTGCACTTACATGACCTCTGTGGTGAACCTCTTTCAAAAAGGCATAAAAAAGCCCAAGCATCAGAGATACTCGGGCTTTTTACACTAGATCACCAAAATAATTTTTTGTGTTGTCTTACTTGATCAACTGAACATATGGCTCTTTAACCAGAGACCATTCTTTAGTCTTACGGTCGTATGTAGAGTTAACGAAGCAGTTCCAGTTTACGTCGTCCAGATCAAGGAAATCTGCACGATAGTAGTAACCCGGATAACGGGTTTCTTCACGGAACTGAATGTGTTTCATGTGTGCTTCTGCAGCAATGATGCGGTGATAATTTTCCCATGCGCGTAATAATTCATGCAGGTCTTTCGCACGCATTTTTTCAGCATCTTCTTTCAGCATACCCAACTTACGTTCGGCAACACTCATCATGGCAGCGTTAGTCTGGTAGTAAGTTGATACCCCTGCTACATATTCATCCATGCATTTCTGCAGACGGAACTGAAGCATTCTAGGAGTGATGTAATTAGGGTTAACATCAATCGAAGTAGAGTAGTCCTTATGTTCCAGGAAGTTACGCACTGGTTTGTAGATGTCTTCAACCAGTTCTTCGACTGAAGCATCAAGCTCTGGTTTAAAGTCCTGGTTGTCCTGCACGAAACGGATCATTGCCTTGGCTGCCAGACGACCTTCAGTGAATGAACCTGAAGAGAATTTATGACCGGATGCTCCAACACCGTCGCCCGCTGTGAACAGACCATTAAGTGTAGTCATTGCACGATACTTTTTACCATTTGAACCCCAGCTCCAATGCTCAGGGACACCTGGCAGATCTTCCGGGCCTGAAACCCACAGACCAGCACAACCGGCGTGCGAACCCAGCAGGTATGGCTCTGTCGGCATCAGTTCTGACATTTCTTTATCAGGTTCGATGTTCTCACCAGCCCAGATACCACATTGACTGATAGTCATATCAAGGAAGTCTTCCCAGGCTTCTGCCTCCAGATGCTTGATTTCCTTAGGTGTCATGGTTTCAGCAAATTTAGCCAACGCTGAAGGAGTATCCATGAAGATAGGACCTTTACCTGCTTTCAGGTCAGCCAGCATTAAATGATTACGTAAACAAGTGCCCATTGCATGACCGTGTACATGTGTACCATAGTTATGCTCTTCTAACAGATGAGCATTAGTTGCCTGGTAATCTTCACCCTGCGCATTCATTGCTTTCGCTTTGAACAACAGGAACCATGCGCCAACAGGACCATAACCATCTTTGAAACGAGCGGGTACGAAACGATTTTCAAGCATAGTGCCAGTAGCACCTGCTTCGAGAGCCATTGCATAGGTAGATCCGGCATTCCATACTGGATACCAGGCACGACCCAGACCTTCACCTGTTGAACGTGGACGGAATACGTTAACTGCACCACCACAAACCAATAGACAACACTTGAATTTATAAATAAATATTTTGTTTTCACGTACCGAGAAACCAACCGCGCCTGCAACACGCTCAGGATCGTTTTTATCGTTGATTAATTTAACGATGAATACATGTTCCTGAATATTTTCTGTACCCAGTGATTTCTTGGCAGCTTCAGCTACGATCCATTTGTAGGATTCACCGTTGATCATGATCTGCCACTTACCAGACCGTACAGGTTTACCACCTTCAGTTAATTTTTTATCTTCATCACCAAGTTTCTTCCAAATAGGCAAACCCCATTCTTCAAATAAATGCACTGAACTGTCTACATGGCGACCAACGTCATATACCAGGTCTTCACGAATAATACCCATAAGATCAGTTTTAACCATACGAACGTAATCAGCCGGGTCGTTGTCACCCATGTATGTATTGATCGCTGACAAACCCTGTGCTACGGCACCAGAGCGGTCCATAGCTGCTTTATCGACCAGCTTGATATTCATGTCTTTTGATTCGGCGTAACGCATGATTTCTACACCAGCGCCACAAGCTGCCATTCCACCACCGATAATAAGAACATCAACTTCTTCTTCGACAACTTCCGGATTTCCAAATCCATAATCGGACATGTCTATACCTCTCAATTCTTAAAAATTAGCTAACTTCAAAACTCGGATGCACCAGCACTTAGCTAGTAAACTGGCTCATGTCACATAAATGTGTATCGTTGTCGAATAACGTGTCATAAGCTGCGAGGTCACCTGAGTTTGCAGCAGGACGGCCCGCTTGTGGATCAGCTGACCCTTCAGCTGTTGTACGAATAGGGAACTTGAAGCGTTTCTTGTTGCCGTTACGGAATTTGATTGTCCAAACGATGGAATGAGTTCCAAGTAAAGGTTGTACAGAACCACCCAGAGGTACGATGTCGGCATAGGCACGACACTCAATGGCCTGCTGTGGACAGATTTTTACACAAGAATAACATTCCCAGCATTGTTCAGGTTCCTGGTTAAAAGCACGCATTACGTGTCCGGTTTCAGAACCGTCTTCGTCAAGCTTCATCAAATCATGGGGGCAGATATACATGCATGCAGTTTTGTCCTGCCCTTTGCAGCCATCACATTTGTCGGTACGTACGAATGTAGGCATTTTTGTTTCTCCTGACTAATACTGCGGTTTAAATTTCTACTGTTGCCAGTGGCTCATGCGTTTCAGCCTTACGGCCTTAAACTGAAATTTTTACATCCTTAGCTAATCACGCTAGCGAAAGTGTGTATTAACCAAGGCCGCTGCACCCGAAAAACACTAAAGTATCGACTATAATTACCGTCATTAAGCGTTAGGGACGCTAACCATATAGTCTTATGCAGAGAAAGCAAAACAATTTTATCTTTGCGTGGTATAAGACCTCTTTATTGAAGAAATGCTAATTTATGGGTGCTTTAAGCTATTGTTTTTACTTGCTTAAATAAATTAAACTATTTCACCTTAACATATATTAGAATATGCTTATTTTATGGTATTCTTAATTTAATTAATTGGTACTTAAAACGCCGAACAAGTACAGTATGTTGACTATTTTACTAGGTTAAAATCTATGAGTTCACCCACGCCCGTTCATGACCCGATCAAGCAGCCTGACAGCGATCGCATTGAGGTTAAAAATACAACCTGTTATATGTGTGCCTGCCGATGTGGCATTCGCGTTACCCTGCGTGATGGTGAAGTACGCTATATACAAGGCAACCCGGATCACCCGCTGAACAAAGGTGTCATTTGTGCAAAAGGTTCATCGGGCATCATGAAGCAGTATTCGCCTGCCCGTCTGACCAAACCGCTACGACGAAAGCCAGGCTCCGACCGTGGAAATAACGAATTTGAAGAAATCAGCTGGGATGAAGCCTTCACACTATTAGAAGATCGCCTCAGTCATATACGCAAAACCGACCCCAAACAATTCGCCCTGTTTACCGGTCGCGATCAGATGCAGGCATTAACCGGCCTGTTTGCCAAACAGTTCGGCACCCCTAACTATGCGGCACATGGCGGCTTCTGTTCGGTGAATATGGCTGCAGGCATGATCTATACCATCGGTGGGTCATTCTGGGAATTTGGCGGCCCGGATCTGGATCGCTCCAGATTATTTATCATGATAGGGACTGCCGAAGATCATCACTCCAACCCGATGAAAATGGCCCTGTCCAAATTCAAACGTCAGGGCGGGAAGTTTATTTCGATTAATCCTGTACGCACCGGTTATTCTGCCATCGCCGATGAATGGATACCGATCAAACCGGGTACGGACGGCGCATTAATCATGGCCCTGAACCATGAGATTATTAAAACCGGTCTTTATGATCGTGAATTCCTGATTGATTATACGAATTCGGCTGAACTCATTAACATGAATGAAGACAGCACCGAATACGGTATGTTTGTACGCGCTGAAGTACCCAAGGAAGAAGGTTGTTTTGATCCACAAAATAAACTCTGGCTGGATCGCACTACCGGTGAGGCCATTATCGCCCAACGCGAAATCGATCATGACCCGTTTCTGTTTGCTGAACATAATTTAAAAGACGGAACACCTGTTAAAAGTTCATTCCAGTTATTGAATGAGCGCCTTGAAAAATACACCCCTGAATGGGCTGCAGATATTACGGGCATACCGGCAACAACCATACGTCGCCTGGCTCATGAAATGGGCATCACTGCACGTGATGAAAAAATTGAATTACCCATCGCCTGGACAGATGTCTGGGGACGAGAGCACAACACCGTTACCGGCAACCCGGTTTCTTTTCACGCCATGCGTGGATTAGCTGCACACTCGAACGGGTTTCATTCTATCCGTGCACTGTCTATATTAATGACCTTGCTGGGCACAATAGACCGGCCAGGCGGGTTCCGACACAAGGCACCCTTCCCAAGACCTATTCCGCCTTGTGCTAAAACACCCAAGGGGCCGGAAGGTGTGCAACCGGAAACACCACTGGCTGGCATGCCGCTGGGCTGGCCTGCTGACCCTGATGATCTGTTTGTTGATGACAAGGGTGAACCTGTGCGTCTGGATAAAGCCTTTTCATGGGAATTTCCTTTATCGGTTCATGGTCTGATGCAAAATGCGATTACCAATGCCTGGCGCGGTGACCCTTACCCGATTGATACCCTGATGATATTCATGTCGAACATGGCATGGAACTCAACCATGAACACCGAAAAGGTTCGTGAGATGCTCAATGACAAGGGTGAAAATGGCGAATACAAAATTCCGTTCCTGGTTGTTTGTGACGCATTCCAGTCTGAAATGGTCGCCTATGCTGATCTGGTTTTACCGGATACAACCTACCTTGAAAGACACGATGTTATGTCCATGCTTGACCGCCCCATTTCTGAATACGATGGCCCGGTAGATGCTGTTCGAATTCCTGTACTGCCACCAACAGGTGAATGCAAACCTTTTCAGGAAGTACTCATTGAAATTGGCTCACGACTGAAACTGCCTGCATTCACCAAAGAAGATGGCAGTCGAAAATTCCGTGACTATCCGGATTTTATCATCAACTTTGAAACCGACCCCGGCTCAGGTATCGGCTTTTTATCCGGCTGGCGTGGAAAAGGTGGTGAAAAATTCATGAAAGGCGAACCTAACCCGAACCAGTGGGAAATGTATGAGAAAAATAACTGCGTCTACCATTACAAGTTACCACGTTCATTCCAGTATATGCGCAACTGGAATAAAGGTTACCTTGAGTGGGCACAGGAACATCGCCTGACCAGGTATGCAGAGCCAATTAATATTCATGTTTATTCTGAAGTGCTGCAAAAATTTCGATTGGCCGCGCAAGGTAAATCCGATGGCAAACAACCACCTGATCATTTGCGTAAGCGCATCGAGACTTATTTTGATCCGCTACCATTTTACTACGAACCATTGGAATCACAGCTGACAGATAAACATAAATACCCGTTGAATGCAGTTACCCAGCGCCCGATGGCTATGTATCATTCATGGGACTCTCAAAATGCCTGGTTACGCCAGATTCATACCTACAACCATTTGTACGTCAACCCGAAAACTGCAAAGGCACAAGGCATTAGTGACGGTGACTGGATCTGGGTTGAATCTCACTGGGGCAAGATCCGCTGCATGTGCCGTTTTTCCGAAGCACTTGAACCCGGCACTGTCTGGACATGGAACGCCATCGGCAAGGCCAGTGGCGCATGGAACCTGACACCGGACGCAAACGAATCGAAGCAGGGTTTCTTGCTGAATCATATTATTTCAGAAGAACTGCCAGAACATGATGCAGGCAAACACATTTCCAACTCAGACCCGATTACCGGTCAGGCCGGCTGGTATGACGTGCGTGTAAAAATATACAAGGCAGCAGAAGGTGAGCCTGAGGTTACGTCGCCGCAATTTGATACGATTAAACCTGCACCGGGGCAGCCGAAGCGTAAGAAGTGGCTGGGATTTTTTGCGGGAAAAAAACAGAAAGATCTTTAACGCAAAGACGCAAAAGCGCAAAGAACGCAGAGGATTAATGATCAATGAATAACTTATTGACAACTTTTTACACTTTGCGACCTTTGCGCCTTCGCGCCTTTGCGTTGAATCTTGAAAAAATAACGAGTAATTTTTTATGACACAGTTAGCGTTAATAATAGATTTAAACGTCTGCGTAGGTTGTCACGCTTGCGTGACCAGTTGCAAGCAATGGAATACTTCCGGGCCTGCGGGTGCTATGTCTGATGACAACCCTTACGGAAAAGACCCCACCGGTAATTTTTTTAACCGTGTACAGTCTTTTGAAATAGGCACTTACCCGAATACCGAGCTGGTTCATTTTCCAAAGAGTTGCCTGCATTGTGAAGAGCCTCCTTGTGTACCGGTATGTCCGACGGGGGCCAGTTATAAACGTGAAGAAGACGGTATTGTTCTGGTTGATTATGATAAGTGCATCGGTTGTAAATACTGTTCATGGGCTTGTCCTTATGGCGCACGTGAACTTGATGAACACCAGAAGGTCATGAAAAAATGCACGCTTTGTGTCGACCGTATTTATGACGAATCATTACCCGAAGAAGAACGTAAACCATCTTGCGTACTTGCCTGTCCAACCAATGCACGACTGTTTGGCGATGTACACGACTCTGAATCCGAGGTATCAATCACCATTCGGGAAGAAGGCGGCTATCAATTAATGCCGGAATGGGGCACTAAACCATCTAACCATTATTTACCGCGTCGCAAGACCCGAATCAAGATACACGAAGACGAATTAATACGCGCAGACAATCCGTTGAAGAAAGAAGGTCTGAAACCTGCGAAGATTATTGATGACCAAACATTGGATGATGTCACAAGTTGGTAAATACGTAGCACTTACCAACAGTAGCGAGGGACTAGTAGCTAGTGGCGAGAAAAGTCAAAAGCAAAACCCTCAATAATTTGTATTTATTAGAACGTAGTTACTGATTTTCCTAGCCACTGGCTACTCGACACTAGCAACTGGAGTAAAAAGAACCATGCATCCCGCTTTCTCAGTGATCTTTCTAACAACCCTCATCGGCGCAGCCCAGGGTTTATTTCTTGCTTTATTTACGGCACAAAGTTATGCGGCTGTCGGTTTTGTAAGCATCAAAACCCCGCATCAGTTCTATGCCTATGGCAGCGCTATCGTTCTGGTACTACTGGCAGGAGGTTTAATTGCATCCTTCTTCCATCTGGGTCATCCTGAACGCGCATGGCGTTCTGCTGCGCGCTGGCGTACATCCTGGTTATCACGTGAAGTTATTGTTCTGCCAACATTCATGCTGGTCGTTTTTATCTATGCTGTCATGCATTATTTCAACTGGGACCCAATGATTATAGCAACGCAAAAACCCCTTCAGGGGCAACTCTCTTTATATGTTGGCATTATCGGTGCCCTGGTCAGTTTTGCGCTTTTCATATGTACGGCAATGATTTACGCCTGTATTAAATTCCTGCAAGAATGGCATAATCCACTCACCGTCATTAATTATCTTTTACTTGGCACAGCATCAGGGTTCACATTGGCAACCGCTTATTCTTCAATCATGGAGCCTGAACTGGTCAACCTGTTTGGTACATGGGCAACTATTATTACCATTACTGCGTTTGTTACCCGTTCGGCCTCTCTTATTCGTAATTCACGTATAAAATACAAATCTACACTACAAACAGCCATTGGTGTACGTCACTCGGTTATCCAGCAAAAATCCATGGGTGCCATGGGTGGGTCATTCAATACACGCGAATATTTTCATAACGCAAAAGCCGGCTTCTTTAAATCCATGAAATGGATTTTTCTGATCCTTGTGTTTCTGGTTCCGGTTATCCTGCTAACTTTCGGAGTCAACCAGGACAATACTGAAATACTGATCGCCGCATTCATTTTTCAATATATTGGATTAATTGCAGAACGCTGGTTCTTTTTTGCACAAGCCAACCACCCGCAAAATTTATATTATCAAACGGTTTAACCTGCTCCGGCATATGCCGGTGGAATAAAACTCAAACAGCATTACAAAAGAAATAATGCTGGTTCTACTGCTGTCCTATTTAACCATGATCGTCCAGCCACCCTATTTTGTTAATTATAATTTACCATTAAAAGGTAAATGAAAGACATTATTTACCCTTTAATAATATATGTTATTACCACTTCGCAAATCTGATGACTGCCTGTAAATAATACTAAAGAAAATTGTGTTAAGCCCGATGTAACTAATTACACAGGCGCATGCAAACCAGTAAGTCACCCGTCTACTTATAAATTTTTACTAAGGAAACAGCTCATGAAAAAATCTTTACTCGCATTTCTGGCTCTTACAGCTTTTTCAATGGTTGCAAGTAATGTGTACGCAGCCTCTATTAATTTTGGCGTGCAAGCCCCACGAAGTACACTTAAGGCAAAAGCGAAATGGAGTAAGCTGGGTAAATATTTATCTAAAGAAACAGGAAAGAAGGTAAAAATTGTTCCGCTCAAGCCAGGCGCTACTGTTAAGGCGGTTGCCAGCGGTAAGGTTAATTTCATGCTTTCCAACCCCGTTCTTGCCCTTATGTTAACAAAAAAACAGGGCTCTTCGGTTATTGCAACAGTTAAGCGTAAAAGTGGCAGCAGCCAGTTTGCCGGCGTCATAATCTCTAAAAAAGGTAGTGGCATTACTAAAGCTGCGGACACGAAAGGCAAAAAAGGAATGGCATTTAAATTTAAAAAATCTGCAGCTGCTTATGTTTTCCAGGTCAAGCATTTAAAAGACAAGGGTATCGATCCCCATAAAGACTTTGCCTCTTTTAAACAAGCAAAAAAACAGGATGATATCGTCCTGGCAGTCAAGGCAGGCATCATTGATGTAGGATTTATAAAATCCGGATTACTGGAAACAATGGAAAAAGAAGGCAAAATATCTGTCAGTGATTTTGAGGTAGTGGACAAAGCCAGCGACTCATTAAAACAAGTGCATACCACAGTCCTTTACCCTGAGTGGACAGCAACTGCATCTTCAAAAGCAGATGCTGCAACAGTAAAGGCCGTTAGCGAAGCGTTACTTAAATTATCTGCAAGTTCTGATGCCAGCAAAAAAGCCGGGATTAATGGCTTCGTTGCACCACTGGAACTAACGACTCTGGAAAACACATTAAAATCATTAAATCTGCTTTAAATAATATCTGATATATCAGTATAACTACTGATATATCAGGCACGATTGATGACCACCATTAGTAAAGCTATAACGCCATAGAAGAGGGTAAGAAAGTGACTGGAAGAACAAAAAACACAAATAAATCAATTTTCCCGGGTATCGATATCGCAGGAAAGTTCACCATCGCTGTCATGACCGGCATGGCATTACTCTCTATTGTAGTGGGCTATTTAAACTATCAGCAACAATCAGATACCCTGGATGAACTCCTGGTTTCTTCTGGTGAAGTTGTTGAAAACATCTTTGATGATATTAAAAATAAATCATCTGAAGACATAAGCACTAAAGCTGAACAGATGGCTGAATTTCTGGCCAAATTAGCGCCGGAACCAATTGCAAATACCGACCTGACATTATTACAGTCATATGCTGAAACTGCGATCAGTGATACCGATATAGAATACGTAAGCTTTATCGATGAATCAGGCAATAAATTAATGGCCGCCGGAACAAAAGATTCAATAAAAGAAGACAATATTATCAGCATTGAAATAACAGCTGAAGATATGAATCTCGGCGTAGTAAAGCTCGGCTATACGTTCAAACGATTAATAGCAGAAGAAAAAGAACTTCAGGAAAACTATCAGGAAAATGTTGAACTCGTAAGAGAAGCAAAAAACGAGACACTTACCAATTCATTAATTGGAACAACCATCAGCATGATTATCCTGGTCATCATGGTGACAGGCCTGACCTATTTCTTGCTTAAAATAATTATATTAGGCCGATTAAAAAACCTCGAGCATCGTTTTCATGATATCGCTGAAGGTGAAGGTGACTTGAGGCAACGAATAGAAGTAAATGGAAACGACACCATAGATCGTCTCTGCAATAACTTCAACATCTTTGTTGAGAAAATCCATGAAACCATGAAGGAAGTAACGGGCTTTACTGTCGACATTACATCTGCATCAGAATATTTAACCAGCTCTGCAGCTGAATCAAAACAACTAACAGAATCTCAACGCGAAGAAATCAATATGGCTGTTACTGCCATAACCGAAATGACATCAACCGTCGCAGAAGTTGCGCGTAATGCATCCGTTGCTGCTGAATCCGCTCATGAAGCTAATAGAGAAGCAGAAACTGGCAAGATGGTAGTAACTGAAACCACTAACTCTATTGAAAAGTTAGCTGACAGTGTTGCAGGGGCTGCTTCAATCATTAGTAAACTGGAAAAAGAAAGTAACAATATTAATGTTGTTATTGATGTCATTAAGGGTATTGCCGAACAAACAAACCTGTTGGCGCTCAACGCTGCTATTGAAGCTGCTCGTGCGGGTGAACAAGGTAGAGGATTCGCAGTTGTTGCGGATGAAGTCAGAACATTGGCCAGCCGTACACAGAAATCCACACAAGAAATTAATGAAATGATCGAACAACTTCAAAAACGTGCGGAAGATGCTTCAATTGCTATGAGTAAAGGGAGTGCTCTTGCCCAGGAATCAGTGGAACAAGCAATCAATGCAGCAAAATCCCTGGACACCATTACCGATGCAGCAAACACGATTACTGACATGAACACCCAGATTGCGAGCGCAACAGAAGAACAAAATGCAGTCAGTAATGAAATTAATAGCAATATTGTTTCAATCAGTGCTTCATCTGAAAAAGCATTTGACGTATCAGAGCAAACTGCAGAATCAAGTCAGAATATGACCGAGCTTGCAGTCAAACTGACTAACATTATTGGTAAATTTAAAGTCTAGTGACAAAATATTACCCATAACAGGTTTGATGTGAAATAGCGGCGCCCTGTTCTGTTCTTTACTTGAGCTGGTCCAGGGCCGTCTTTTCCATTTGCTCAAGACTGGTATGACGCACATCTTTTCCCTTCACCAGATAAATTACATATTCACTGATGTTACGCGCGTGATCACCAATACGCTCCAACGCCCGTGAGGCCCACATAACATCCAGAGAGCGTGTGATGGAACGCGGGTCTTCCATCATGTGTGTTATACGCTGACGCATAATTGACTCATATTGATTGTCTACATTCAAATCCTGATGCGCTACCTTGATAGCCGCTTCCACATCCATGCGCGCAAATGCGTCGAGTGCATGATTCAACATTTCCTGCACTAATTTACCCATATTTTGCAATTCAAGATAATTATCTTTCGGACGTTCTTCTTCCGCCAGTCGCAATCCCATGCGGGCTACTTTTTCTGCCTGATCACCAATGCGCTCAAGGTCTGTAATGGTTTTGATTACGGCAACAATTAAACGCAGGTCACTCGCTGCCGGTTGGCGACGTGCGAGTATCTGAATACATTCTTCATCGATATTCACTTCCATGGCGTTAACCTGATAATCAGTTTTGATCACCTGTTCGGCCAGTTCGCGATCAGCTTCTGCCAAAGCCAGTACTGCATCTGAAATCTGCTTTTCGATCAAACCACCCATAGCCAACACACGATTACGCAGCTCATCGAGCTCGGCATTATATTGCTTGGAAATATGGTGCCCTATATCGCCCTTTTCCATTTCTTTTCTCCTCTGCCTGCTAACCGTACCGGCCAGTAATATAATCTTCTGTTTGTTTTTTCGATGGATTAGTAAAAATAGTATTGGTATCACTGTACTCAATCATGTCACCCATGTACATAAATGCAGTGTAATCCGAGACCCTGGCTGCCTGTTGCATATTATGGGTAACGATAACGATGGTGTATTCTGATTTAAGTTCGTAAATCAATTCCTCAATCTTCAGCGTTGAAATCGGGTCGAGTGCAGAGGCCGGTTCGTCGAGCAATAATACTTCGGGCTCAATGGCTATCGAACGCGCAATAACCAGACGCTGCTGTTGTCCTCCTGACATCCCCATGGCACTTTCCTGTAATCGATCTTTTACTTCATCCCAGATTGCAGCAGCTTTTAACGCTTTTTCTACTGCTTCATCCAGTACCCGTCTGTTATTGACGCCTTGAATACGCAACCCATAGGCAACATTTTCGTAAATACTCTTGGGGAATGGATTAGGTTTCTGAAATACCATGCCTACATTTCGACGCAGATCCGCAACATTCACCGACTTGTCAAAAATATTCTCGCCATAAATATTGATTTCACCTTCGATGCGCACACCATCAATCAGATCATTCATACGGTTAAAACAACGCAGTAAAGTTGATTTACCACAACCACTGGGGCCGATAAAGGCAGTCACCCTGTTTTTAGGAATCTTGATTGAAATATTGTTCAATGCCTGGCTGTCACCATAATAAAGACTCAGGTCATTAACCGTAATTGCTATCTCTTCCGACTCTACATCCATACGCACACGATCACGTTGCAGATGATCAAGTTTGATGGCATGTGTCATTCCGCTATCTGAATTCATATTCTCACCTGATTAATGTTCCAGGCTACGATATTTTTCACGTAAATGATTACGTATCGCTATCGCAGCTAAATTTAATACAATAATAACCAACACCAGTAATAATGCCGTGGCATAAACCAGCGGCCTGGCGGCCTCAACGTTCGGGCTCTGGAAACCTACATCATA
>JAADHQ010000144.1 GCA_013151795.1 Gammaproteobacteria bacterium
GTGCATTGAACTCGATTTCATCTTCTGTTGCACGCATTAATGATATGAATCTTCAGATAGCCAGTGCATCGGAAGAACAAAGTGCAGTCGCTGAGGAAATTAATAAAAATATTGTACATATAACAGATATTGCAACAGATACCAGTGTGAGTATGCAGAAGATTGCAGATTCAAGTGATGAACTGGCTACCTTGTCAACGTATCTGGATAAGTTGGTGGGTAGCTTTAAAGTTTAATTTCAGGTGTCATTGTACACAGATAAAGGTTAATACTTTTAATCGTGTAATTTTTATAACCCGCATTTATGCGGGTTTTTTATTGCAGTCAGTGATCGTGATATTATCTGATTTACAAGCTTGTAACACGGCAATAAATAATTCATAGTCTATACTCATAGAAATACGAGAGACAAGATAGATGGAATTGATCTTGATAAGACATGCAGATGCAAAATCAGCAGCAGGTTATGCAGAAGACTCGCTGCGTTCTCTTACTCAAAAAGGTCGACAAGTGCATGAGCAAGTAGCAAAAGAGCTTCATCGTCGAGGGTTTGAGCCAGATGTTATTTTATGTAGTCCTCGATTACGTGCCGAGCAAACGGCATGGATAACCGCTCAGGCATTACCCGGTGAAGTGCCAGTACTTGAAATCCCTGAATTAGACGGTGGCTATGAACTGCATCTTTTTTTAAAGCGCCTTGAGGCTTATCTGGATTGCAAACGTATTGCTTGTGTAGGACATGAGCCTGATATGACATACTGGAGCAATCGATTGTTGGCAGATGATCAACAAGATATCATGAGCTTTAGTAAAAGCGGTGTTTTATCAGTTGAATTCGATGATGTTCTGGAACCTGGCTTTGGCAGGTGTAACTATTTCTATTCTGCGGATGATTTATTGCTATAGAATATAAGTACAGCTGAATAATAAATGAAATTGTTTGACTTGAATATCTCGGCGAATTAAATTTTTAGTCCCTAGTCCCTAGTCCCTAGTCCCTAGTCCCTAGTCCCTAGTCCCTAGTCCCTAGTCCCTAGTCCCTAGTCCCTAGTCCCTGGCGAAAGCCACAACATGATCTGCTTCTATGCTGACATTAACGGTCTCTCCTATTTCATGATTGTAATGGCTGGGAAATAAAGACAACAAGGTTCCACCTGTTGGTATTTGCAAGGTGTACAATATTTCGGCGCCTTTGAATGCTTTTTTGGTAACAATAGCCGTAATGTTGCCAAAGGAATCAGGGAGAACATCATCAGGCCTGATAAGTACATCTACCTGAGTACCCTTTGGCCATAACATGGTATGTTCAGATTTAAGAAGTCCTAATTCTGTTTCAAGGCTGTTGGGTGATAAAACAGTGGCCTTCAGGAAACTTCCCTGGCCAATGAAATCAGCAACAAAACGATTAGCAGGTTCGTGATAAAGATTGTATGGCGTGTCCCATTGAAGAATATCTCCGTGTGACATTACGCCAATAGTATCCGCGATGGCAAAGGCTTCATGTTGGTCGTGGGTTACGATAACCCCGGTAATGCCACGTTGTTTGAGGATATCGCGCACCTCGGTGCTGAGTCGTTCACGCAATTCTACATCCAGATTTGAGAATGGTTCATCCATCAGGATGATGTCAGGTTGAGGAGCCAATGCCCTGGCCAGCGCAACACGTTGTTGCTGTCCTCCTGATAGTTCGTGCGGAAAACGTTTCCCCATGCCGCTCATGCCGACCAGTTCCAGAAGTTCCTGACTGGTTTTGTTTTTTTCAGAAGCAGTTAATTTTTTCAGGCCGAAACAAATATTGTCAGTGATGTTTAAATGTGGGAACAGGGCGTAGTCTTGAAAGACCATGCCCAGTTTTCGTTTTTCCGGCGCCAGTGTGTAACCCGCTTTGGATATAATCTTGCCGGCAAGTTTTATTTCGCCGTGGTGCAGGGGCTCAAAACCGGCGATAGCACGCAAGATTGTGGTTTTGCCGCAACCACTAGGCCCAAGCAGGCCGACAATGCTGCCTTTGGGTATATCAAATGACAAGTTGTGTACAACGGTTATGCCGCGGTATCGGCATTCAATATTATCGATGGATAGTAATGAATACATTTTAATTAATGGCCTGTCAGCAAAAATTCCAGTAAGGATTTTTGAGCGTGCAGGCGGTTTTCTGCTTCATTCCAGACGACGCTTTGTTTGCCATCGATGACTTCGGCGCTGACTTCTTCTCCACGGTGCGCAGGCAGACAATGCATGAATAATGCATCTTTATTTGCGAGTGACATCATTTTATGGGTAACAATGAATCCGTCAAATGCGGCTTCGCGTTTTGCATGTTCTTCTTCCTGCCCCATGCTTGTCCAAACGTCGGTTACAATCAGGTCGGAATTTTCAGCAGCTTGTTCAGGCTGCCTGAAAACGTTGATTCGATCACCCGCCGCATTGAGAATATCCTGGTCAGGGTCGTAACCTTCAGGACAGGCAATATTTAACTTGAAATCAAATTGCCTGGCTGCATTAATATAAGAATGGCACATGTTATTGCCATCGCCTATCCAGCTGACTGTTTTGCCTTGTATATTGCCGCGATGTTCTACATAAGTCTGCATGTCAGCCAGTAGTTGGCAAGGATGGGTCAGATCAGTCAGCGCATTGATGACGGGAACGGATGAATATTTTGCGAATTGCTCAACTGTTTTATGCTCAAAGGTACGAATCATGATGGCATCGACCATGCTTGATAATACGCGTGCACTATCTTCAATGGGTTCGCCGCGACCTAATTGTGTATCTCTGGGCGAAAGGAAAATAGCACTGCCACCGAAGTGAGTCATGGCGGCTTCAAATGAAACACGTGTCCTTGTGGATGATTTTTCGAAGATCATACCCAGCACTTTATTTTTTAATGGCTCATGAATTTCTCCGGCTTTATGCATCGCCTTTAATTCAATTGCGCGCTGAATAATAGATTGCAGTTCCTTAGGGGAACAGTCCATTAAAGAGAGAAAATGACGTACTGACATATCGAGTTTGCCTGACTATTTAGAGAGAAAAGAACGAACGATCTCGCTAACCATATTAATAAGTTGGTCGGCTTGTTGCTCGTTCATAATTAGAGGAGGTAAAAGTCTGATAACACGCTCAGCGGTGACGTTGATTAGCAAACCCTTTTCAAGTGCTATTGAAACCAGTTCGACACAAGGGTTATCTAATTCAATGGCCAGTAATAATCCCATGCCTCTTATGTCATTAACGCCATTAACGTCTTTTAATGCAGTATTAAAGCCATTGAGTATATAGGTACCCAGTGTTTTTGCATGTTCTGCTGCATTGCTGTTATCAAGTGTATCGATGACTGTTTTTGCAACGCGACAAACCAGCGGATTGCCGCCGTAGGTTGAACCATGCATACCCGGCTGAAAGACATCTGCAGCTTTTCCATGCGCCAGACAGGCGCCAATCGGCACACCATTGCCTAGTGCCTTTGCAAGCGTCATGACGTCTGGTTGAATGTTGTTATGTTGAAAAGCAAACCATTGACCACTTCTGCACATGCCGGTCTGGATTTCATCCAGCATCATAAGCCAATCGTTTTCATTGCATATTTCCCTGATACCATTGAGGTAGTCAGTATCCGGTATCTGGATACCACCTTCACCCAGTACAGGTTCAACAAGAATAGCTACTATATTTTGTGAGTTTTGAGCAATGTTTCTGATTGCTTCAATATCATTATAAGGTGCACGCACAAAACCCTGAACCAGTGGTTCAAAGCCGGCCTGAACTTTTCGATTGCCGGTGGCTGTTAATGTGGCAAGTGTGCGCCCGTGAAAACTGCCTTCCATAACAATAATTTCGGGTGAATCAATATTTTTTTGATGTCCGTACAATCGTGCCAGTTTTATTGCGGCTTCATTTGCCTCAGCACCGGAATTGGAAAAGAACACTTTATCCATCCCACTTACTTCACACAGACGATCAGCCAGTTCTTGCTGATGTTTTATCTGATACAGGTTCGAGGTGTGAATTAATGTTTTTGCCTGGTCTGCTATTGCTTCAGAAATGGCAGGGTGGGCATGACCCAGCCCACACACAGCAATACCGCTTAGTGCATCGAGGTATTGTTTGCCATTTTCATCCCAGAGTAAGATTCCCTCACCCTTTTCAAAGGTGACGGCTTGAGGGCTATATGTGTGCATTAATGTATCAGTCATGTTCGTAAAGCTCTTGAAATGCAAAAGGCAGCCCCAAAAGAGACTGCCATCTATCAATTAGATAATAATATTAACGATAAAGGCCAATAATAACAACTATTGGCCGGTTCCCTGTTGTTTATTCAATACGCTAAAAAAGAAAAACCCGGCAAATGAGCCGGGTTTCAAGCGTATCAAGCTATTCTGTATTATAAAGGCATGCCACCATTATGGAATGAACTTGCAGTCATCGCCAGTAGCATAGGAATAGATAATGCGGTATTTGTACGAGATGCCATTAACGCAACAAATTTTGCTTTAACAATGGCTTCTGGAGTTGACTCCACCATACCAAGAATTTTCTTCTGGTTTGGCCAGATCAGTACCCATACATTGAACAGCATAATAGTGCCTAACCATGCTCCGATACCGATAATCCGGGCATTTTCTTTTAGTTCGAATGCATCAGCAAGTATTCCGTATTTCCAGAGTGCAGCCGCACCCGTTAACCAGGTAAACAATGCTGCGTAACGAAACCACAATAATGCGCGTGGGGCGATGTATTTGTTGATTGCAGCCGCACCCGGCCCACCATTGTCAGCTTCGGCAAGAGCCTGGCCAACACCTGGAACCTGTACGAAGTTAAAGTAATACAGCAGGCCAATCCACAGAACACCTACAATGGAATGGATCCAGATAGTCCACTCAATAGGATTGCCGTTACCTGTTTTCATGGCAAATACGAAAATCACGGCAAGAATGAAACCGGTAATAATGGTTCCCAGCACAGATTTTAATGGATTCATAATACTTCTCCGATGTTGTTATAACTAATTCTTAGTAAATTAATATACTATTTGATCGCCATTATATGCAGACGGAGGCAGATTGCAATATGATTTTATGGGGGCTGAGTGATTCTAGTGCTAGAATCAGGCCATGGATGCCATTGATTTAAGTATATTTTCTAATAGAATCGACGCAATTTGTGAGGAAATGGGTGTTGTGCTTAGACGGTCAGCATTTTCACCTAACATCATGGACAGGCTCGATTTTTCCTGTGCAATTTTTGATGCAAATGGTCATTTATGTGCACAGGCTGCACATATTCCTGTTCATTTAGGGAGCATGGCCTTTGCAATGTCATCCATTGTTAGCCAGCAAGAATGGCAGCATGGTGACATGTTGATATTGAATGACCCTTACCTCGGCGGAACCCATTTACCGGATATTACCCTGATAGCCCCCTTGTTTATAAAGGAAAAATTATGCGCATTTGTTGTAAATCGCGCCCATCATGCTGATATTGGAGCTGAAACACCGGGTTCTATGCCTGTCACTAAAGAATTGTCTGAAGAAGGCATGATCATTCACCCAACGTATTTACTGCGCGGCAATTTAATTGATGAAGATTTACTGCAGGGGATGACGGATAAAACGAAACACCCACGTCAGTCACGGGGGGATTTTATTGCCCAGATCAGTGCCAACCGTATTGGACTGGAGCGGCTGATGCGCTTGATTGAAAATATGACCATACCTGCTTTTGAAAAAGCATTAATTAAACTCAATGATTATGCGCAAAGGTTGTCGTTATCAATGTTAAAAGGGTTGCCTTGTGGTACTTATAACGCTGAGGACTACATGGATGATGATGGCCTTGGTCATCATCAAATTTTGATAAAAGTTCGAGTAGACATACACGAGGATTATATTGATGTTGATTTTGACGGCAGCGCAGAACAGGTTGCCGGTAATGTAAACTGCCCTTTATCGGTGACTGCTGCGGCTGTATATTATGTTTTCAGGTGCCTGATGCCGGATTATACGCCGGCTTGTCATGGAAGTTTCAGATTGATAGAAGTAAAGGCGCCTCAAGGCTCGATACTGAATGCAAATTACCCAGCGGCGGTTGCTGCTGGAAACGTGGAAACCAGTACCCGGTTGGTTGATGTGTTACTGCTTGCTCTGAGTAAGGCGATTCCTGATCAGATTCCTGCTGCAAGTCATGGCAGCATGAATAATCTGGCGATGGGGTCGGCAGTTGTGGGGGAGTCGTGGGATTATTATGAAACCATAGGTGGAGGTATGGGTGCGAGTGCAAAAGGAAATGGCCTGCATGCTCTTCAAACGCACATGACAAATACCCTCAACACGCCATTGGAAGTATTGGAAGCCAGGTATCCGTTAAGACTGCGTCGTTATGCAATAAGGGCGCATAGTGGTGGTGATGGTCAACATCGGGGTGGCAATGGCATTATTCGTGAGTTTGAATTTATGCAACCGACAGAAGTAACCTTATTAACCGAACGCAGGTTTAATACACCCTGGGGTTTGTCAGGTGGAGAAGCAGCGGCGAGTGGCATTAATTTACTTAATGATACAATCTTGCCTCCAAAGGTTTCGTTACATGTTAAAAAAGGCGATTGTTTAACGATAGAAACACCGGGTGGCGGTGGATGGGGGAAGGGAAAATGAGATCAGTTCTTTCAAGTTTGATGGTGATTTTATTATCAACTGTAGTATCAGGTTGTGTTGGAATGGGTTTAATGAGTCCGGGGCACGGTCAGTCAGGGACCGTACCAGTAATATCGTCAGCGGATGCTGATATTACTAATCGTGTTAATTCAGCGTTTGTGCGCGATTCGCACATCCCGGCATTTGATATTAATGTTAAAGCACATAATGGTGTTGTGACATTAAGTGGCGTAGTGGCAAACAAAAAAATAAAAAATCGTGCGGTTGATATTGCAGTGTCCGTTAAGGGTGTCAGGTTGGTACGGGATCAATTGCGACTGAGGTGAGATGGATTATATTTCACCGCAGAGGTGCGCAGAGAAAAAAGATTTGTTTTTAATGTACTACTCTGCGTCTCTCTGCGACCTCTGCGGTAAAAAACATAAAAACAGGTTTCCTGTTTAGTTAAAATGTAACGGGTTTAATATGTGTGGTATTTGTGGTGAGTTAAGATTTGATCAGCAGCGTCCAGAAGCAGGTCGAATGGATGCAATGTTGAAAACATTGGCACGTCGTGGCCCCGATAACGAAGGCATCTATTATAAAGGAGCTGTTGCCTTAGGGCACCGAAGATTATCGATTATTGATTTGTCAGAACGCGCCAATCAACCCTTCGTTGATGAAACATCGGGCTTGTCCCTGGTATTTAACGGCACCATTTATAATTACCCTGCTTTACGACAAACCCTGCAATCCAAAGGCCACACTTTTATTAGTACAGGTGATACAGAGGTTATTTTAAAAGCTTATCATGAGTGGGGTAAAGACTGTGTATTACACTTGCATGGTATGTTCGCTTTTGCAATCTGGGATAATAAACAACAGCAACTATTTATTGCCCGTGATCGATTGGGGATAAAGCCGCTCTATTTTTCTGAAGATAATAATCATTTTCGATTTGCATCTACGCCTCAGGCGTTATTGGCAGCAGGTGATGTTAATAAAGATATTGATCCTGTCGCTTTACATCATCAGTTTACCCTGCATGCTGTTGTCCCTGCACCAAGGACAATATTGCAAGGGATTAGAAAGCTGGCACCCGGATCTGTGATGACGATATCTGCAGATGGTAAGCAACATCATCAGTCCTATTGGTCACTGAATGCACAACGACCTAAACAAACGCTTAGTGAGTATGAGTGGCTGGAGCAAATACATGAGGCGCTTAAACGGTCAGTAGAAAAACGCAAAGTCATCGCGGATGTTCCGGTCGGCGTATTGTTATCAGGAGGGCTGGATTCCAGTTTGCTTGTAGCTTTATTGGCAGAAGCAGGCGTGAAAGACCTGCGGACTTTCTCAGTAGGTTTTGAAGACAGTGAAGAAGAATGTGGTAGTGAATTTTATTATTCTGATCAGGTTGTAGAAATGTATGGAACGCAACACCATAAATTTCTTGTGCCGAATAGTGATGTTTTAAAACGATTACCGGAAGCGGTAATGAATATGTCTGAACCCATGGTCGGGCAAGACGCTGTTGCATTTTATTTATTGTCTGAACAGGTGTCACAGCACGTCAAGGTAGTGCAAAGTGGTCAGGGGGCAGATGAGGTCTTTGGTGGATACTTCTGGTATTCACAAATGCAGAAGGAAACAGGAACAGACCTTGAACGCTTTCGTCAGCATTATTTTGATCGTGATCACGATGAGTTTCTGGACATGGTACGTTCACCTTTTCATGGTCCGGATTATACATCCGGTTTGATCGAGACTTTATTGGCACAACCAGGAGCAGATACATTCCTGGATAAGGTCTTGCGCCTGGATGTCACAACATTAATTGTAGATGACCCGGTAAAACGCGTAGATAACATGACCATGGCCTGGGGTCTTGAGGCGAGGGTGCCATTTCTCGATCATGAACTGGTAGAGCTCGCCGCACAAATGCCACCAGAGCTCAAATTAAAAGAGGGTGGTAAATATCCACTCAAGTTTATTTCTCGAGGGATCTTGCCAGACTCTGTTATTGATAGACCTAAGGGTTATTTCCCATTGCCTGCATTGAAATATGTACGTGGTGAATTTCTGGTTTTCATGAAAGAGATATTATTATCAGACAGATGTCGTCAGCGTGGATTGTTTCAGTCGACCTATGTAGAGAAATTACTTCAGCAGCCAGATAAATACCTTACAAGAATAAAAGGGAACAAATTATGGCATATGGCACTGCTGGAATACTGGTTACAGTTGAATGTTGATGTCGTGAAATAGGTTGTTTTTTTTAACCGCCAAGACGCAGAGGACGCCAGGAAAAAAATAAAATCTTTACTTGGCGTCCTCTGCGTCTTGGCGGTTATATTCCACAAATCCAAATAAAAACAATAAGTTAATGAAATATTTTTACGAGTCTTGAAATTACTTCGGTTGCCCCCATCTAGTATGGTAAGCAACAGGCAGGAGTGGGCAAGGTTAAAGCCTTACTAAACTGGCCTGTTTTTCTGAATTTACAAAGGTTAGACTCCGCAACCGGTTAATCAAGCCGAATATAAAGCCGGTTTGAAGGTTTTGGTGTTTATCCACAAGAAAACAAACGAGGTTGCCTAATGGACGTTCTGGAAAGAATAAAGAAACAAGTAGAAGATAATGCGATTGTAATTTACATGAAGGGCACACCTGAAATGCCCAGTTGTGGTTTTTCAAGTCGTGCAGCTCAGGCATTACAAGGCTGCGGCGTCGAGTTTGCATACGTTAATATTCTGGCCGACCCTGAAGTTTTTGAAAATCTGCCACGTTTTGCTGATTGGCCAACCTTCCCGCAGATTTATATTAATGGTGAATTGATCGGTGGATGTGATATCACCCTGGAATTATTCCAGAAAGGTGAGTTACAGAAAATGACTCAGGAAGCTGCAGCTAAAGAAACTGTATCGGAATAGTAAAGATTTTTTAGTTTAATTTTTTTACCGCAGAGGACGCAGAGATTTTATAGATGGCTGTATTCTACGCAGCAAATCATTTTCTCTGCGAACCTCTGCGGTTAACTGTTTTTTTAGTTTAGATTTTTTACCGCAAAGGACGCAGAGTTCCGCAGAGTTTTTATAGGTGGTTGCGTTCTCCGCAGCAAATTATTTCCTCTGCGCACCTCCGCGTCCTCTGCGGTTAACGGGTTTTTTTAATATATAACCTGATTACGCCCTTTCTTCTTCGCACGATACATCTTTTGATCAGCGCAACGAATCAACATTTCCATTTCCATGTCCGGGTCGCCATTGAAACGGCAGCAGACACCCATTGATATGGTAACTGTTATATCACCAGCAGATGAGCAGATGTTTTAATGGGACGGGCACCCACACATTGCTGAATGCGTGCAAAGATAGAATGACGAAAATTACCATCATTTTGATAATACATAATGATTGCAAATTCTTCGCCGCCAATTCTGGATAATATGTCGGTTGGTCTAACTGCCCGTCTGAGTCGTCTGGAAACACCGATTAGAATTTCATCGCCAACTTGATGCCCATAAGTATCATTAACTTTTTTAAAGTGATCAATGTCAACCATTGCACAACAGGTTCCACCACCACGGGTTGATGATTCTTTTAATGCGGCTTCCAGGTGCGTTTGCATGTATCGGCGGTTACCGAGGTTGGTTAATGGGTCGGTTTGTGCCAGTTCGGTAAGCGATTCGTTGGTTGCCTGCATTTTACGTGTGGTGTCATATAAAGTATTTTGCAGGATACTGATACGGCCAGCGGCCTGAACGCGCGCAGCAAGTTCACGAATATTGATCGGTTTTGTCAGGAAGTCATCGACGCCTTGTTCGAAGGCGTGTACAAGGTTGTCAGTACCTTCTTTGGCTGTAAACAAAATAATGGAGGTATAGTTGTTATTATCTTCATCCTGCTGGCGTATCTGCCGGGTGAGTTCGAGTCCATCCATTTCCGGCATAACCCAGTCAGCAAGAATGATATCGGCTTGCCGTTCGTTGATCTCGTCGAGTACTTCATGGCCGCTGGTAGCGAGGCGAATGTCTTCAAAGCCAGCTTCTTTCAGCGCGCTGGCGACCATTTTTCGGCCAGACTCCATGTCATCTACAATAATGATTGCCAAGTCATTGGTAATCATATGTTTCCCCCTTTATATTTTTAATGTTATAGCTTGTACTTTCTCATATTTTAACCAAAACTGTTAGACGTTTCATCCAGCATGGCAAGAGTTTGCCAGCGGTTAGTCATTTTGCAAAACAGGTCGGCCGTTTGTTCGGCATCATAAACAGCAGAATGTGCAGCGTCGTGATCCCATTCAATACCGGCTAGTTCGCCTATTCTTGCGAGTACGGTTTGTCCATACATAATGCCCCCAAGCGTTACTGTGTCAAAAGTACTGAATGGGTGAAAGGGGTTTCTTTTTATATCGCAGCGTGTGACTGCAGCATTGATAAAGTTAAGATCAAATGGTGCATTATGACCAACCAGAATAGCGCGCTTACAGTCGTTTCTTTTGAGGCGCCTGGCGGATAGCTTTAAAGATTCCCTGCAAGGCTTCTTTTTCAGGTTTGGCTATACGAAAAGGGTGGTAAGGGTCAATTCCGTTAAAGGCAAGGGCTTCAGGTTCGAGATTAGCGCCTTCAAAAGGTATTATGTGGCTACTGTGAGTTTTTTCGCGGTAGAGTTCACCTTTATCATCCAGGCTTATGATGACAGCGGCTACTTCAAGTAAAGCATCTGTTTGCGCGTTAAAACCGGCAGTTTCAACATCAATGACCACAGGCATGTATCCACGAAAACGGTTTGCCATGGTAATTGAACTGTGATTTTCTTCGATCATTGCTACAGAATAACGAATGATTCAGTTAAAATCGATCATTAATGAAAAATAATTCTATTTGACTATTTTTTCTATTTTTTTACAAGGATACAAGTGATATGAAATGCTATCAAAATGGATTAATGATTATTCTCATGTTATTTGTAAATAATCAGATCCTGGCCGAATCAATTAAAGAGTCGGTGACCCCGACTGTGTATAAAAAGGGTGTTATCTGGAAAATCGAGTCTGGTCAGAAACAACCAAGTTACCTGATGGGGACAATGCATGTTAGTGACCCGGGTATCTGGATGTTATTTAAAAAAGCTCAGGTTTTTTTTGATCAGTCAAAAGTTGTATGTACCGAGGTGAAACTGGACTTTGAGACGATGGCGGCTGAAATACAGGCAACATTTTTTCATGACGGGAAGACGCTGGAATCGGTTATTGCGGATGATAAGTTCTATCAGTTAGTAGTAAAAGCAGCAGCAGCCAAAGGGCTGGCAGAACCTGCTATAAAAAATATGAAGCCGTTTACGCTTGTGTTTATGTTAAGTATGCCTTTGCCTACCGGGAGAATGCTGGATGAAAAAATATATCATGATGCTATTCTGGCAGGGAAAAAGTCATGTGCTCTGGAAACAATAGAAGAACATGCAAATGTTCTGAATGTTTTTTCTTTACCTGATCAGATTACAATGCTCAAAGGTACAATAGAACATATGGATGAAGTGGAAAACGCGTACCCGGCATTGTTAAAGGCTTATTTGTCCCGTGATCTCGTAGCTATGGCTAATTTGGTAAATGAATCCATGTTGTTGGAAGACGCGAGAATAGAAGAAGTGTTTTTGCAAAAATTCCTGATTGACAGGAATAAGATAATGGTCAAAAGGATGATTCCTCATATTGAAAATGGAGCAGGTTTTTTTGCGGTAGGGGCGATGCATTTGACCGGGTCGGCAGGTGTGTTGAGATTATTGGCTGACCAGGGTTATAAATTAACGGTTATATATTAAGGAACCGGTAGTTTATTGTTTTTGATTAGGGAAAAGTTCATGGCTTGCCCATTGGGCAAACTCTTTTCTGGTGCAGCTATCACTTTTATTTGCCCCGGTTCCTTCTACAATACGAAAGATAACCAACCCGTTGTCGGGGTCGTTAGACATGGCCTCGTCTATTATTTGCCTTACTGACCACTCCGTATTGCGTTTACCATTGGTGTAATAATGCCCTAGTTTTATTTGTTTGGCGGACATTCGTTGCTCTGAGTGAGTAAGGGTTAGTTCAAATAATTTTTGTAAGTCATCAGTGGTTATGTCGACAAGCAGATTCATATCAGATATCGCTTGTTCAATATATTTCTTATTCAGTCTGTTTGTTTCTTCTTTATTTGTGATGATTTGTTTATCGATAAACTGCATGGTATTAGCAGGGTATTGGCGCCATGGAAACAGGCGATTGAATAGAATCGCAATGATAAAGATTACTATTGTATTGATCAGGATAGGATTAAGTACATAAAAATAACCCAGATTTACGATGCCAGGCCCGCCAATAACCGCCGCCAGTGCAGTTGCTCCTCCCGGGGGATGTATGCACTTTAAAGCATGCATGATAGAGATAGATAAGCCGACAGCAATGCCGGCCGCAAGAAACAGGTTAGGTATTAATTGATAGCAGGCTACGCCGATTAAGGCAGATGAAAGGTGGCCGCCAAATAAAGACCAGGGTTGAGAGAGTTTTCCATGTGGTACAGCAAAAAGTAATACGGCTGATGCCCCCATTGACGGGACAATGTATGCAGCCCCTTGTGCACCAACAAATTGAAACGTGATGATGCTGATAAAAAAGATACCAAGAAAACCGCCAATACCGGCAATCAGTTTTTCATTGTGGTTAACTTTTGACTGATCAATGCCAAGAAAATGGATTATGTTTTTGTAAAACCATTTCATGTTAAT
>JAADHQ010000146.1 GCA_013151795.1 Gammaproteobacteria bacterium
CCATCATCAATATAATGATTAACCAATACCTTTAACAGGTGTTGCGCCCTGTCATTAAGACCCGTATTTTTTGCTTTTTTTGACATATCTATAAAACTATAATTTTCGCCTGGATTAAACCTGCATACTATATGCTAGCTGGCAGTCTCTATGTTAGAGTGCCAATAATAAGTCATCGACCTCAACAATACAAAACAAGATGATCTCTTAATTCAACTTTGATCAAAACCGGCATCATGGTAAATTGCTAATCACACATGAAAAAACAATTTAATACAATCGGCATTATTGGCAAATCACAAGACCCTGGCATTGTAAAAGCAATCGGGGAAATCAACCTGTTCTGCCAGAAAGAAAACCTGATCGTTTTCCTCGATGAATACACATCAAGCCATACGGGTATTACTGACATAAAAACTGCCCACCGGGAAGATCTCGGCAAGCAATGTGATCTCGTTATTGTCATTGGCGGCGACGGCACCATGCTCAGTGCCGCACGCACCTTATGTGAATATGAAGTACCCCTGGTCGGCATTAACCTTGGCAGATTAGGCTTTCTGGCAGATATTTCACCATCAGAAGCTGAAGACAGGCTAAGAGAAATACTCAAAGGCGAATATGAAGTAGAAGAACGCGTATTACTCAGTGCCTCTATAGAAAGAAATAACAAGGAAATCGCACGCTGTAATGCCTTGAATGATGTCGTCGTACATAAGTGGGAAGTCGCCCACATGATAGAAACAGACACTTATATTAACGGTGATTTTGTTCATACACATCGCTCTGATGGCATCATCACATCTACACCGACAGGCTCTACCGCCTATGCACTGTCAGGCGGAGGCCCAATCATCCAACCGGGGTTAGAGGCCCTGGTTATTGTTCCTATCTGTCCGCATACATTAAGTAACCGGCCCATTGCCATAAAAGCAGACAGTAAAATTAAAATCACTCTCAGCAACACCGGCAGACATAAAGGCCAGGTTACTTGTGATGGCCGCATGTTACACGAACTGGAAATAGGCGATGAAGTTTTCATAGAAACCAATGAACACAGGCTAAAATTACTACACCCTAAAGGTCATGATTACTTCCAGATATTAAGAGCCAAATTACATTGGGCGGAACACCCCTGAATATGTTAAACCACATACAAATCAGAAATTTTGCCATTGTTGATGAACTGTCCATTGATTTCAGTGATGGCATGAGCGCACTAACGGGTGAAACAGGGGCCGGCAAATCGATTTTACTCAATGCCATTAATCTGTGTCTGGGTGACCGCGCTGATAGTAACAATATCCGCCACGGAGAAGACCGCGCTGAAATAAGTGCCTCATTCAATATCGATCCCGAAAGCCCTGCTTATCACTGGCTGCATGAACAGGAAATTGATCAGGGTGAAGAATGCCTGATTCGACGTGTAATTAATCGCGAAGGCCGGTCAAAAGGTTTCATCAACGGCAGCCCTATGCCCATGCAATCACTCAAGGAGCTGGGTGAGATGCTGGTCGATATTCATGGGCAACATGAACACCAGTCATTACTGAAACGTGATATTCAGAGACAACTTATCGATGACTATGCAGGGAATGATAACCTGCTGGATAGCCTGAAAAAAAATCACCGCTTATGGCGTCAAAAAAACAGTCAACTTGATACCCTGAAACAATCTGCAAATGAACGCCAGTCTCGTCTTGAGTTACTTCACTATCAGGTTGAAGAATTAAACAAGCTTGAATTGCAACCGTCTGAGTTCAGCGCACTGTCAGAAGAACAAAGTAAACTCGCAAATGCCGAAAAGCTGCAAACCACAACACAACAATGCCTGCATCAGCTGTATGAAAATGAACAAAACAATATCCATCAGTCACTGAGCCAGACTACCCGCTCGCTGGAAGAATTAATTGCCGCTGACCCCAAACTAAAAAATATTACTGACATGCTGAATAACGCTACAATTCAAATACAGGAATCAAGTAGCGACCTCCGTGATTATGTTGAAAATATTGAACTGGACCCGAAGCAACTCAGTCAGGTTGACGAACGTCTGGGTCTCATTATGGAATTATCGCGCAAACATCAGGTAAAACCAAATGAACTAACTGCTCTTCACTCACAACTAACTGAAGAACTAAGCAATATTAATACTGCCGATAAAAATCTGGGGTTACTGCAAAACGAACTAAACGAACTCGAAAAACAGTACCATAATATTGCCAACCAACTGAGCGCACAACGAACAAAGGCTGCTAAACAACTTAACAAAAAAGTAACCTCCACTATCCGCGAACTGGGCATGCCATCTATTGAATTTAGCATTCGGTTTGATAAAGCAGACACCCCGGAAATTAATGCGAATGGTTACGAAAAAATTGAATTTATGATCAGTCCAAATCCCGGGCAGCCAGAACAACCACTGCGTAAAATCGCATCCGGGGGAGAACTGTCCCGCATTAGCCTGGCTATTCAAACCGCGCTGGCCGATGCCACGCACATACCGACCCTTATCTACGATGAAGTTGATGCAGGTATAGGCGGGCCTACGGCAGAAGTTGTTGGCAAAAAATTACGTGCATTAGGTAATAAAGGACAGGTGTTCTGCATCACACACCTGGCACAAGTGGCGTCCCAGGCACACCATCACTTACATGTCTCCAAGCAGATATCAAAAAACAACACTTCTTCATCAATTCTGCAATTGGATGAACAGCAACGCATCAATGAAACAGCCCGAATGCTGGGAGGCATAGAAATTACTGATCAAAGCCTTTCACATGCCAGGGAAATGATATCTCTGGCACAAACCGAAAAAAGATCTAAACGTAAACAGGCATAACCTGTTAATAACCCTCTCACCAATATAGTGTTTACAACATGAAAAAATTTACCGGAAAAGAATATATCGCACCATGGGAACAAGCCTTCGATAGCGTATTGACGCCATTCGAGGATTTTATCCATCGACAAACAACCAGTGGCATGCTTCTTATGTTTTGTGCCGTTGCGGCTTTATTTATTGCTAACAGCCAATGGAGTGATACCTATTATCAAGTGCTGCAAATAAAGTTCACCGTAGGCGTGGAAGGTTTTCAACTATCCAAATCAATACATCACTGGATCAACGATGGTTTAATGGCGTTATTTTTCTTCGTCATAGGACTGGAGCTCAAGCGCGAAATTATCGCAGGCGAACTATCCGACCCGAAACAGGCAATATTTCCAATCATTGCAGCCATTGGTGGCATGGTTGTGCCTGTTGCAATTTATTTAGCTATAAACCCGGAAGGACACACGATGGACGGCTGGGGTATCCCTATGGCAACAGATATCGCATTTGCTTTGGGTGCACTGGCATTGCTGGGCAACAGGGTACCGAAAAATCTTCTGATCTTTCTCGTCGCATTAGCGATTGTAGACGACCTGGGTGCAGTACTGGTTATAGCACTGTTCTACACTGATACTATTTACATTCCAGCGCTGGTAATAGCCGTTGTTGCTCTAGGCTCACTGATCGCATTAAATCGTGGCGGCATACGAAAAATCCTGCCCTATGCACTGATTGGAACAATCTTGTGGATAGCGATGCTAAAAAGCGGCGTGCATGCAACACTCGCAGGAATTTTTCTCGCCTTTACTATCCCGATGCGCCCAAAATATGATCCTCATCGTTTCCTTTCTCACATAGATCAAATGATCATACAAATAAAAAATGCCTACCAAAAGGATGATAATATTATTACCAATGATGAACTACGTTCACGTGTCAGAGCACTTTCTGAAGGTGTTCAATTAGTACAGGCTCCTGCGCAAATACTGGAACGCAAAATGCATCTTCCATCAGCCTATCTCATCATCCCGATTTTCTCTCTGGCCAATGCAGGCATTCCTATCGACTTTTCGTCACTGGGAAATATCGCCACACACCCTGTAGCGACAGGCATTGCTGCCGGGTTGGTATTAGGTAAGTTAATCGGTATAGCAGGCTTTGCATGGGTCGCAGTAAAAATTGGCATCACTACGCTGCCAGCCGGCCTTAACTTTAAACATATTACCGGTGTAGCGCTAATGGGTGGCATCGGCTTTACTATGTCTATTTTTATTGCGGAACTGGGTTTTGCTCACAGCCCGCAAGACCTGTTAATGGCCAAAACAGGAATTCTTTTTGCATCACTTTTCGCAGGCGTAACCGGCTTTCTCTGGTTGTATTTCACATCTGACAAACAAGAAACCTGATTACTGATAAATGATCACATAAATTCGCTCAACAAGGAATAATACCTGTCTTTATGAGACAAGGTTACGTGATCCGCATTCTTTATAATTTCAACCCTGACTTGAGACGAAGGAAAAGTTTTTATTAATTCAGCAGAACGTTTATATGGCACGATCGCATCATTTTCTGCCAGAATAATCAATGTCTGCGAATCAATATCCTTAACTCGACTGGCTGAATCAAACTTATCATTTAACAATATAAAAATCGGATATATGGGATACCTGTCCTGAGCAATATTCTCTATACTGTCATAGGGGGTAATCAACGCCATTTTATGAATAGCTCTCGTAGAAGCCAACATTGTGGCAACACCCGTACCCAGACTACGGCCGATAACCGATATCAGCTGATGCCGAACCACAACCTTGTCATATATAAATTGTGCATCTGCATAGAGAGCTTGCTCCGCAGGGTAACCTGAACTACCACCATAGCCTCTGTAATTAACCAGATACAGGGTATGCTCAGGGAAGTTCTTTTTAAATTCAGGCGCCCTTTCAGCAACAGCCTCTGCATTACCGCCAAAATATATAATAGCTTTGTTATGGCCAGAGTTCAGAACAACAACATGAATTGATTCATTATCAATCGAAAATTCCTCAACGTTAAACTGGTGGGCAATTGGTGACGAAGGAAAATACAAAAAATCACGCTGATATAAAAAAAGATAAATAGCTGTCAGCATGTATATTGAAATGACAACCCCTGCTGCTATACCAACTTCTTTCATTTCGTCTCCTTACTATCCAATTTAACATTAAGATGATACTGACACACCTGAACAATTATATTTTATCACTGCTGCCCGGAATAATAAATGGACTAAAAAGTTATGCCCTATTGATTATAGCTGTAAGATGCAAATAAATAACAGTGGAACTTGATAACCGCCAAGACGCCAAGGACGCCAGGAATTTACGCAAAATTAAAAAAACATGGCGTCCTTGGCGTCTTGGCGGTTCAAAGAAGGTGGCTCTGACCCTCATTAAATGTTAAATGGATGTGCGCCCATGAGAATATCGCAATAAAATTATTCCGGACAGTAGCGCCTGCGCGGGAATGACACGTTAACGGAACAACAGCAATGTTTCATATAAAACTACTTCTTTAAAAAATTCTGTCGCTGTAGTTTTTCCAGGCTCTCATAAAAATACGGAGCGATTTTAAAAAACTGATCAATCAAACTTGATTTAATGACGTAGGTTTTATCATTTTTATATAAATAATATTCCACATGCTTCCCTTTTGCTTTTAATATAAACGTCAGATCAGGCTTTTTATTTATTACACTGGCAACATCCATTACCTGGATTTTTTCAAGGTAGCGAATCAACAACTCAACTTCTTCTTTATTAATCTCTTCACCCGGTTTTAAATCTTCCAACTGCCACTTTTTATTGTTTTTCAGCAACCTGAACCCGGCGCCGGATATTTCATTCACCTCTGCCCTGATCTGAAGAAGATTTTTATCCAGCCAGTCATTTTCTTTTACCGATAGCAGGTAATTTTTTAATTTAATATTATAAATTTCATCTTCAGACTGACGCCTGACATAAATACTGTTCAGCCCGGATGAATCGCCAAAAAATAACTCCGCTTGCCTGGCTCCATCTGCATACAAAATAATATGCCGTTTGCTATTATCTACCCCGGTATGAAACCGCTCTGCAGAAGATTTTGTCCGGGTAACATACCATGACAATTTTGTAGCAAATAATGTATCCAGTAAACTATTAACCAAACCCCTGTTTACCGGTAATTCATGGTAGTCAGATAATAACCACTGGCCTTCTTTTTTCATAAGCACCAGTTTTTTATCACCCTCATTAATTTCCACTTTATCTATCTCGGAAAGGTTATTTACAGACAACAAAGACTGCGTAGCTGCGAATGAATCAATATCAGTATCCTGAAACCACAAATATGCAATCACACTGACCTGCACTAATAAAACAATGAATAAAAAACGGATATTTTTAGTCATGATTTACCGCTACTTACTATAAGCTGATATTTGCGTTTTTTCACAATCAAAAGCAAACGTCGAAATATACTAATCAAAACAAGACCAAACAAAACCAGACCATAATTGATATATTCCCAATTTTGTTGTTGTTGCCGTGTCATGGGGGGTAACAAGCGATTAAAATGCCCTCGCGATCTAATCGACAACAGCCCTCTGTCCTCTAGCGACCAATCGATCGCATTAGACATTAACTGGTAACTGTTAAGATAAGCAGAACCTTGAGCCGAAGTAATATACCGCACAGCCTGATCATTAATAAAGTCATTGGATGAGAACAATATTAATCTGGCTGCATTACTGGAATGCGAAATAACACTGCCGTATAACACTGCTTTTTCCTTGTCATCATTCTTGAGCAAAGGCGAAACCTTGTCTTTAAAATATGACTCAAACCGGCCTTCCAGTATCACGCCCATTAATTTCTGCCCGACATCCACGCCTGAAGGAAAAGGTGCGCTTCCGTCCTGTCTAAGCCGCGGCATAATGTCTTCAGAAACCGAACTCCAGGAAGCCTTTGAGCTCTGTATTAATTTGGTAATCTTACGTTTTAAATTTACTTTCTCATCCAGTATTATTGGTGAAGGCCACGCCATACTCAACTGTCCGAGGTCAGCCGTTATACTGTTTTTCTGATTAAGGCCCTCCCGAACATCCGGAAAATAAGGATAATCCAGCATTCTTATTTCCTGAAAACTGAACCCGCCGGAATTGCGCGTAACCGGGACTGGAAAAGAAGCATTCTCAGGGTCCATAATAAAGGATTCATCAATCTCGATACCTGCATGCTTCAGCCATTTTTCAAGGCCAGACGATTGCTTTGTCGCCACCAGTTTTTTGTCTGAGGTCTGTTACATAAGGTGAAGTAGCCGCAACAACTGTTCCCCCTTTCATCAAAAACTGATCGACAGCAAATAATTCTATTGCCGATAATCCCTTGGGAGCTACAAGCAATAAAATATCAACGTCTCCAGGAACCGCGCCATTTTTCAGATTAATTTTTTTAACCGTGTGACTAGTAGACAACACCTTTTTTAGCGTCTCATACTTTGATTCACCCAGGTATACCATAAAAGGATTAGCTGGCGTCGGAAACACCATGCCTATTGTTTTAAGGAAGCCACTCGCAAATCGTTTTATCCCTGCATTTAAATCACGTTTAAATTCATCAATCTTGTAATCCGAAGGTAATGGTATCTGAACCTTTTGGCCACTGGACTCAAGCAGCACATAAAAATAAAATGTCTTTTTATCCACCAGACTGGCAGACATGGGTTTAAAACCATATTGCTTAAGAATCTGTTGCGCAACCTGCCCGTTACCTGCATCAGGTGCGATAATGCTTAAATTTAATTTATTATCAGATTTTCTCTCATATTCTGACAACAAACCCAATACATCCGATTTTAGTGTTTTTAGTATAGCGGGCAAACGCTGGTCTTCTGAAATATAGGCCGTTATATGTAAATCACTGGTAATTTGATCAAAAATATTTCCGCCTGACTGATAAGCCTGACGCACTTTTCGTATTGTCCGTGATATATCATATTCGGGGTTTCTCAGCAAAACATCAATGTCAGTCTCACCGCGGGCTTTCACCTCGATTAAATCCCGAAAACCCAGTACTTCATATTCATCACCATATTGAACCAGTATATTAAAATAAGAACTGACTAACGACGACTCATACTTGTCTGAAACCTGCAAAGGTACTGGTTTTATTCCGTATTTTTTATTTGCTTCATCCTCTGCGTCCGGCCTTTGCTGAGGATCAATAAATTCAACTCTGACACGACCTTTCCCGGCCACTTCGTATTCTTTAAGCATATCTTTAATACGAGGGACAAGTGGTGATAATAACGGATGCGTTTTAGAACTAAAATAGCCTCGTAATAACATGGGTTCACGCAAACTGGCCAGCTGACTTTTGCTAATATCTGATAAGCTGTAAATTTGTCCGCGCGTCACATCCAGACGTAATTGAGTAAATGAATTTAACCAGAAATTAGCCAGTAATATATTTAACCCCAACAGCATTACCAGCACCCTTGCTCTGGCATGACTTTTTTTCTGTGCGTAACCTGCCCATCCTCGCTTGGATAATGAATAAATATTTATGAGTAAAAATAAAACAGTGATACTGAAATAGTAATAAAGATCCCTGCCATCAATAACACCACGTTCAATCGACTCAAAACGAGAGCCACTCGCCAGCAACCGCAACCACTCACCTGTTTCGTTAGTAAATAAACTGGTTACTAAAGATGAACCGATCAGGTAAAAAACACCGCACAATAAAACAGATAACATCAGACTTACAATCTGGCTATCAGTCCGGGAACTAACGAACAAACCTATACTTAAGTAGGATGCTCCCAGTAACATAGCTGCAAGATAACCAGCCAAAACCGGCCCCCAGTCCAGATCTGCCATAATTGAAACGGTTACGGGTATGGGTAATGTTAATACAAGCGCAATAAACAACAGAATCAGGCAGGCATAAAATTTACCAACAACAAAACTTGATGCCTTGACTGGCATCGTCATTACAAATTCTATTGTTCCTGCACGGTGTTCTTCGCTCCACATTCGCATTGTTAATGCAGATGTTAAAAAAACAAGGATGACAGGCATCCACTCAAATAACGGCCTGATATCTGCAATATTTCTGGCGAAAAAAGTTTCTACCCAGAAAAACACATATAACATGGTGGCAACAAAACTTGCCAGAAAGATATAAGCCAGAGGTGAGGAGAAGATAATGCTTAATTCTTTTTTTATTATTCTGTTTATTGTTCCATCAAGCAGCATCAGAAGCATCCTTGGCTACACTGACTTGACGAAAAACTGATTCAAGGTTGTGCTTTTGTGTTTTTATTGTATATACAGACTTGCCTGTAGATGAGATTCGGTTCACGACACTGGCAATTAACAGCCTGGCATCCGTCTGATCAACCATATGCAGAGAATAACTATTACAGCCTGTCTGACTTTCAAGAAACTCTACCATTTCTACTTCATTTAAATCAGACAATATCTTAATCAATACGTCTTCTGTGACATCCGTTTCCAGATACAAGGCGTGGCTAGCCTGTAATGTTGCCAATCGTTCATCCAGATCAAGCTTTCCATTATTCAAAATTAAAACACGATCACACAGCGCATCAACTTCCTGCATGATGTGTGTTGATAAAATTATAATTGCATCTTCTGCACACTGTTTTATGAGCCTGCGCATGTGCTGGGTTTGCGTTGGATCAAGCCCATTAGTTGGCTCATCCAGTATCAATACAGACGGGCGATGTAATATTGCCTGTGCAACACCAACACGTTGTTTAAACCCTCGGGATAAAGTAGCAATTGTTTGAAAGGCTTTTGCCTGTAACTCAGTTTGATCAATTACATTTCGAATTGCATCAAACTTGTTTTTACCCGACAGGCCTCTAAGCTCGGCAACATAATCCAGGTAATCTATGATAGACATTTCCTGATATAGAGGAAGATTTTCAGGAAGATATCCTATCAAGGTTTGTACGATTTCAGGATCATCAGCAATATCATGACCATTAACCAGAATTGAACCGGAATCTGCTTCCAGATACCCTGTCAGCAACTTCATGATCGTGGTTTTACCTGCACCGTTATGACCAAGTAAACCGACAATTTCCCCTTTTTCTATATTAAAGGAAACATCATCAACCGCTTTAAAGTTTCCATATAGACGGCTAATGGACTCAACCTTGATCATCATCATCCCTTACAGGTCTTTCTTTCCATGTAGCTGAACGTTGAAAAAACATCATTCCAGTTTCTGACATTCCTCACAGACACCATAAATATACAAACAGTGGTCTGTCATTTTATACCCTGCTTTCTCAGAGATATCATGCTGGAGTTTTTCGATGGTTTCATCAAAAAACTCATCTACCCTGCCACATTTGACACAAACGATGTGATCATGATGATTACCCAGGTTCATTTCAAACACCGAATGCCCGGTATCAAAATGATGGCGTGTTACCAGGCCTGCTGCTTCAAACTGGGTTAGCACCCTGTAGACAGTCGCCAGACCAATTTCCTCACCTGATTCCAGTAACAGCTTGTAAACATCTTCAGCACTAAAGTGCCGCGCTTTACTGGTTTCCAGTATTTCGAGGATTTTGACTCGGGGTAGCGTTACCTTGAGCCCTGCATTTCTTAGATCTTTTGATTCCAACTTTTTTACCTTGCTCTAGTCAGCTGTGATTGCTTGAGTTATTATCTGTATCCTGATTTTATATAAAACGAAAACTTAAATGAAAAAGCTTCTCATTCTTATTATTGGTATTCTAAGCGTTTTTGTCACTGCTTGCTCTAATTATATTCCTGCCTACAGGATAGATGTACAGCAGGGCAATATCCTCACCCAGAAGGATATCGACCAGCTCAAGGTCGGCATGAACAAGCGAAAAATAGAATACATCATTGGTAGTCCTGCAATCAGGGATCCATTTCATAAAAATCGCTGGGATTACACATATACTTATACCAAAGGCCGGGGAGAAACAGAAAAAAAGAACATAACTCTTTATTTTAAAAGTGATTTATTAGTAAAAACTTCTGGTAGCATGAAACCCAACCCCGAGCATGTAGTTAACCCCAGTGAGTACAAAAAACAGAATATTCTAACCGTCACCCCCGTTGTTCGCGAAAAACCAGGCTGGCTTAAACTCATCTGGTATAGCTTCTTTGGTAGTGAAGAAGACCTGGACCTTGGTATAGACTAGCAATACTGGCTAAGTATTTTTTTCTTTTGCGCCCTTGGTCATGACCTTTCCCTGGGCGGCACGCTTACGACGAACTTCCTTGGGATCAGCGATCAAGGGTCGATAGATCTCGACCCTGTCACCCTGTTTAAGAACCCGATCCAGCTTGGTCAACTTACCAAACACTCCTATTTTATTCACTTTTCCAATATCAATATCTGGATATCGCTCTAATAACCCTGATAACTGAATGGCCTTTTCTGCAGTCGAGCCAGCATCTACATTAAGTGAAATCAAATGCTGCTCATGCGGCAAGGCATATGAAACCTCAACGTGTATAGTTTGCTTGTCTGGCACAGTGTTATCCTGCATAAATGAACTCAGCCCGTCTACAAAAGGCATCCACAAGGGTATTGGCTACCTGACTAAAAACAGGCCCCACAACCATACTCAGCATTTTACTACTAAAATCAAACTCCAGATCCAGAGAGATCTTGCAGGCATCTTCACGCAGAGCCTCGAATTTCCAGAACCCTTCAAGATGTCGAAATGGGCCTTCCACTAATTTCATTTCAATCATTTTACCCGGCATAAGTCTGTTTTGAGTGGTAAATGTTTTATGCACCGACCCTTTGGCTAACTCGAGCCTGGCGGTTACAACATCAATATCACGTGAAATAACATCTGCAGAACGACACCATTGCAAAAAGGCAGGGTACGCCTCTATATCATCTACAAGAGCAAACATTTGATCTGCACTAAATGGTGTCAGCGCATGTCTGTGAATCGTGGTCACACCTTCTCCAGGTTTATAAAACAGGCTGGTATAACAGGTATTTATTAACCCACTCAAACAGCCCTGCTGCGAAAATAACTAAAATAAGCGCCGGAGAAATATAACGAACAAGAATACGCCAGGTTGTATATACCCATGGATTTTTAGCATTCAATTCATACCGACTACTTTCAGCGCTCATTATCCACCCGACAAAGACAGCAATCAAGAGCCCGCCAACAGGCAATAACACTAATGTGACAATCCCGTCGATTACCTGGAAGCCGGTTAAATTAAATATTCTATGCCCCAGATCAATATCACTAATAGAAAAGAAATCTGTAATAACGAAAATAGTATCCCGTAAATTGGCACCGGATACAGCAAAGACACTAATAATCCCTACAAACCAGCTTGCCCCTCCAGCCCAGACAACGGCCTGAACGCGGGTCATTTTACTTCGTTCAATCAACCACACAACGGATGGTTCTAACAGGGCTATTGCTGAAGTTAGTGCTGCAAAAAACAGTGTCAGAAAAAATAACGAGCCAATGACATTGCCAAAATACATAGCCCCAAATGCAATAGGTAACGTTGTAAATACAAGGCTGGGGCCTTGTGCTGCTGAAAGTCCATAGGCAAATACAATCGGAAAAATGGCAAGGCCTGCAAGAAGTGCGATAGATGTATCAGCAATTGCAACAAAAAATGTTGTTTTACCAATAGAAATATCCCTGTCAAGATATACCCCATAAACCATCATTGCACCAACGCTCAAACCCAGCGTAAAAAAAGCATGCCCCATCGCCATCAATATGCCTTTAAACGTAAACTGATAGGAACCACTACTATCAATAATAAAACTGCCGGCCACATCTCTTGCATATATTAATTTCTTGAAGTCAAAATCAAATAGATAACTGGCTCCATTTAAAAAAGAATGATTATAAATTGCATAAACCATTAAAAGTAACAGCATAATAACCAATGCAGGGACAGTTATTTTAACAATTGCCTCAAGACCTTTTTTAACGCCACGAGAAACCACAATACAAACAACAACAATGAAAACCGTATGCCAGGCCAGCAAGGTTTCAGGGTTAGACCTGAACACATTATAAGTATTTAAAACCCCGTCAGCACTCATGCCAACAAATGCGCTGGATGCCACCCTGACTGAATAGGCCATCACCTGCCCGGCAACCACACTATAATAAGAAAGGATCAAAAACCCGGCAATGGTTACAAGCCCACCCAGTTTTGCCCAATGACGGGAGTGCTGTGCCTCAGAAGCCAGAATATATAAAGAATGATATGGACTTTGCCGTCCTCGTCTACCGATGATTATTTCTGACATGAAAACAGGTAAACCAATCACAAAAACAAAAAACAGGTAGACCAGAACGAATGCGCCGCCACCATTCTCGCCGACAACATAGGGAAATTTCCATATATTTCCAAGACCAACAGCAGCACCGGTCGCAGCCAGAAAAAAAGGCATGCCACCCGACCATTCGCCTAAATGTGATACTCGCCCACTTGCCATATCAGCCTCTTATTTGAATTATATGCCAATAGTGAATGATGAAATTATTCGCTACTGCGACCTACTTCTCGATCAAGCTCTCCAGTACGCAACCTGAACTTGTATTCAGCCAATGCTTCGCGCACTTTTCCGTGTAATAAATACAAACCAATAAAATTGGGAAATGCCATCCCCAGTAAAAGTAAATCACTAAAATCAAGTATGTTGCTGGCGCTGGTCATCGAACCAACAATTACAAATAAAACAAAAATAATTCTGTACGCCATTGAAGATTTTTCGCCAAACATATATGTCCAGCATCGTTCGCCATAATATGACCATGCAATCATTGTAGAATAAGCAAACAAAACAACCGAGACTGATAATATAATCGGGAACCATGAAATAACCGTACCAAAAGCATACGCAGTTAAAGCCGCCCCTTCTTTATTCTTGACCAGCTCAGCTGTTTCAGGCGCATCATAAACGCCGGTAATAATAATAACCAACGCCGTCATGGTACAAATAATAACGGTATCAATAAAGGGTTCCATCAAAGCAACAATTCCCTGCCGCACAGGGTATTTTACTTTAGCCGCTGCATGCGCAATCGCAGCAGAACCAAT
>JAADHQ010000005.1 GCA_013151795.1 Gammaproteobacteria bacterium
ATCATCGAACAAATTGCATCAGGACTACGCGCATTTCACCGGCTTGAAATGGTTCACCGTGATTTAAAACCAGAAAACATTATTATCGATAATAATAATTGCGCCGTCATTATTGACTTTGGCTCTACAAAAATCGCCGGTATAGAAGAGATTCAAACGCCCTACGAACGTGACAATTTACTTGGCACGCTGGACTATGCTGCCTCGGAATATTTCAGGGGTGAAAGAGGAAATAACCGGTCAGATATATTCTCACTTGGTGTTATTACTTATGAAATGTTATGTGGCAAACTTCCATATGGTAAAGCGCTATCAGAAAGCTTGCTCAAACGTGCACGTTACACCTCGCTAAAACATTACCGCCCGGAGATACCAGCCTGGTTTGACTCTGCCATACAAAAATCTGTTAATCTGGATTACGAAAAACGTTATAGCATTCTGTCTGAATATATTCACGATATATCACAACCTAACCCGGAGTTTAATCAGCGTGACTTCCAGCCATTAATGCACCGCAATCCGACTTTATTCTGGAAGATACTGTCAGCAATTGAATTATTTTTGATTTTGGTATTGGTCTATCAATTAATGATGTAGATATTCATCTTTCGCTTTACTCACACTACAAAAACCATACATCAATATCAAGATATCAAATCACTACTGCCCGGAATAATTTTATTGCGATATTCTCATGGGCGCACATTCATTTAATATTTAACAAGGATCAGAGCCACCTTCTTTAAACCGCCAGGACGCCAGGAATTTACGAAAAATTAAAAAAACTTGGCGTCCCTGGCGTCTTGGCGGTTATCAAGTTTCACTGTTATTTATTTGCATCTTACCGCTATAATCGATAGGGCATAACTTTTTAGTCCATTTATTATTCCGGACAGTAGTGCACTCAGGCGGGAATGACGTGTTAACGAACGAGACAGCAATGGTAACAGATACAAAAAAATCAACCCTGCAATATTCCAAATAACTCTTTTACAGGATCACTAACCGGCTCAATCTTCTTTCGCATAACACTACCCACAGCATCTGTAACTGCAAATATAGGGTCAATCACCGGAACACCAACATGAGACAAAATCAACATAGCCCTGATTTCATTTTTTAGCTCCGGGACACAATTAATTAATTTCTCCAGATGTTCTGGTTTATGCATCTCCCCTGCTTCGCCTGATAAAACTTTATCAACCTCTTCAGATATGTGTTCCATCGAACGGTAATGAAAATCGCAAAGTCTCGTTGTAGAAAAATAAGCCTCATTCGATTCAAGAAACGAAACCACCACATCCTGATCAGTGGGTCGTTTTAAAATTTTCTGGCAAACAGATAAAAAAGACTGTCCATTGGAAGATAATAATCGCATTAGTAATAATGCAAAAACATTACCGTCTACCCCCAAACCCCCAATTTTTTTATTTACCTGATCATAGTCAACACGACATACTATTGTGTCTGGCAGCTCATCGGGTATTGCATGTAAAAAACCAACCAGAAAGACAGTTTTTTTCTTGCCTCTGTCCCATATGCTCGCTTTTTCTTCTTCGCTGATTAATCCGGGCTGCAATACCAGCCTGACACTTTCAATAATATCTCTGGCAGACTCTTCAAAAGGTAAAAATTCTAACAGAAACTCAGTAAGCACTCGCCCCATTTCACCTTGCGCAACACATTCACGTTGAAGCATCCTCCTGGCATTATCTGAGTCTGACATTGCCCACCAGGCACGTTTCGCCAATTCATCGGTAAGGCCCGGAGCACCGGTAACCGCAACGACCGCCTCGTTTTCACCTAGCATTAACATGCCATCAAGACGCGCATCACTAGCCTGCCCCATGCGCGTCCAACGCTTCAGATACACAGGATACCCCCCAGGTGAACCCATAACATGGCTCGACAAAAGTTCGCGTACAATTTTAACGTATTGATCAGAACGACAAGTGGGGTTTAATTGAATCCTGGCCTCACTGCCAGAACCCGAAAGACATGAGACGACATTTATACCTTCATCAATCCGGACTGCAACAGCATTTGCTAACATCACATTTAATCGCAGGGAATCTTCAGGACTTAACTCCATCATATTTTAATATAACTTATGACAATCAGGCTTCCAACAGGGGCATTAGTTCGCCATCCATATCGAGTTCTACCATGTCGTCATATCCTCCGACATGCGTATCGCCTATAAATATTTGTGGGACTGTTCGACGACCATTAGTACGTTGCATCATTTCTGCAAACCGGTCTTGATCAATATCAATTCGTATTTTTTCAATATCCTCTACACCTTTTTTGGCCAGTAGTTGCTCAGCTCTTATGCAATATGGGCATACCGCTGTGCTATACATTAAAACCTTTGCCATAAAATATTCCTCATTAAATTCATCTTAATATTTTAATATTATAACTGAAGCAACTTCTTTCTTGAAACAGAAGCACTAAAAATCTGATTTTCAAAAGACTGCCCGACCATATAGTACGTATTTAATAATTTTCACCTGAACACTCTATAAAATGAGCTGTATTCACTAATTTTCAAAAAAAACTATGCAAATAGCAAAGAAAAGAATAGAATCTTGCACCAGTTGATCATGTTAAGCAGTAATCCATTATAACAGTATCATTATATCCATATGATATATATAGTTTTTTTATACTGTTACCTGGTCATTGCTTTTCAAAAAGACTAATTAATCCGTTTATAAGCAAATGTTGATAGACGAATTAAAAATATGCGATAATACGTTTTTACAGAATTCAAACTTCGCTTGATCATGATGAGCAAGCTGATAGAAAACAGACATGCAGGAGAAAACCATGGATCCCATGTATTACGAAACCATCACTAAACTTGAAGACGCCGGTGCTAGCCCTGAATATGTAAACGGTTGGGCCAGTGGCTTCCTTCGCAATCCTGAACGTGAAGAACAACGTGTATCGGAAGCATACACTGCCGGATATGAAGATGGTTCTAACAAGAACACAGACAGCGCTGATAAGTTTAAAGCGTAATCACTGTCTTTTAGTACATTAAAAAAGCCGGAATCATTTCCGGCTTTTTTAATGCTTGAATTTCAAGCATTATTTTATTCAAATAATTCAACCAGCGCTTTTTCGGCTTTTTTAACCGCTTCTGGCCCATCAATATCCATTATCTGATCAATAACCCATTTATTATCGTGATGCTCATCACCCATAACGTTCTGGACTGCACTTCCAAAACATTGCATAAAACTATAACCGGGGCCGTCTTCAACAGAATAATCGAATTCGGCATATTCTGTAGATCGGCGGTTTAACATATCAATAAACGAGGTCTTGTAATCACCTTCACCAAACATGTCTGTCGCATTATCCTGCATATGGTCAGACAATCGTATGGCTAGATAAGTAATGAATTCCTGACGGCTCTCATCATCAATTTTCCCATATGACAATCTGTCCGAAACTTGCAAGAACATAGCCAGGTACTCAGCTATAACCTTGATTCGTTGCTCATCACTATCATAGATAAACTTTTCTCCATGTAATGTCTTTGCATAATCCAGAGCCAGTCGCCAGTAAATAAAAGCCAATGCCTGCGCATTCTCTTTATTCATGTCTTCAGAAATATTAGCCCTGGATTTTTCAGTCCACTTACTTTTGATTCTTACAGCCAAGAGATAACCCTCATATGAAATAGAAACCTGTTATAACCAAATATTATTTATATTGGTCTTGGTAGTATACAATTTTAGTATGATTATGCGTATAGTTAATTAGCAAGATTAAGCGAAAAATCACTATTCATGAAACAATTGCAAGATATCATTCAAACTGTGCAACATAACTGCAATATAGCTGATTGCCATGCAGCTAATGATTATACCCTGTGCGTTTACCTGTTAAAAATGAGGGAATACTACCGATGGGAAAAAAAATTAAGCTTTAATGAAAAATTGATTAACAGTGCCGTTGGTGACTGGATCAGTAAAAGAGAACTGCAGTGGCATGAGCTGGAGAATAGTGAATATGCAAAAATAGAAATTAATGGCACGACGTATTCTGTCTTCGAGTCAGACAAGATCAACCAGCAACTTGAACCTCATGGATTAATATACAGCGGGGGTCTTAATCAATTTCATCATCCTCATTTTTTTATTGCCGAACTAAAAAAGCATACTGTCATTGATGATTTTCATGTTTATATTACCGATACAGAATTCGCCAGAGAACTCACTGCACCCCCGGCCATGTCTCACAACAAAACGATATTTATTCGGCAACAATCACTTAAACGAATGATCTGGGAAAGACTTGAAGAATGGCAATGGAAAAAAGGCATTGGCCCCATGTCTCGTGCTCTGGATCACTATGACTTTGATCACAATCTTGATCAGGCACTTGAACAAATGACCGAGCATGAAACAGACGTTTTGCTACATCATGAAATCGGAGAAATTTCGGCGGGTAAACATCTGGGTGAGGCCTGGCATACTATGCTTGCCAGTTTGCCGCGTTCAAAAGCCAACTTCATGGCACGAGCAGTAAGAGACCATCTGGCCGATTGCCGTTCTACGTTACCCATGCTGATAAAAGAAAAGCGATTCGCATCCATACATTTTTATTTTGGTAATTTTAATGCCATGCGTAAGGAAATATTCCCTTCACTTTTTGAGGCATATCAACGATGGGCTGAGAATAATGACGAAACATTATTAATAAAACAAATTGAAAAAGGTCAACTACACTGGGAAAATATTGCGGATGACATAATCGGCTTGCATAAAACCCATCGTAAGGACTACATGAAGCGGATATCCACTCTGGTTGAACAAAATAAACTCTAGCTCATACCATCATCATAGTGGATAATATACTCTCTCAATAAACGGCGTTATATCATCATGTCACAGAATAAAAATACCCAGGTTAAACCTTACGTACTAAATGAAGTAAAAGAAAACACCTTTATTTTTGAAATAAAAAATGCCTTGCCAGCAAATATCTGCGAAGAAATGATTCGACGTTTCGAGGAAAAAAAGGATCAGCAGTACAAAGGTCGTATAGGACAAATACAACAGGAAGACCAGAGTATTAAACGGTCTACCGATCTTGTCATCAGTGGCAAGGATGACTGGAAAGATATAGACCAGTTCATGTTCCGCTCTTTAGGGTTTGCCATGAGGGTTTTAACGCCAAAATTTCCGTACTTCAAAGGCCCGTTCAAGGATATGGGTTATGCAATGCAACGCACAGACCCGGGTGAGTTTTATCATTGGCACATTGACGGGGGCAGTCATGAGTTCAGTCAGCGACAACTTGTTGCCGTCTGGTATTTAAATGATGTCGAGGGCCCCGGTGGTAAAACCGAGTTTTCCTTTCAGGATGTACAGATAAAACCTGAACAAGGTAAGTTGTTACTCTTCCCGCCTTTCTGGACACATGAACATCGTGGTGAAACGCTTGAAAAAGGCGTGAAATATATTGCTACAACCTGGGTCGTGTTCGCGTAGGTAAAACAATTAAGACTGCCCCAAACCCTGCAAGTTAACCATGACTGAAATAATAATTCTCACGCTTGTTTGCAGCATCACTTTTACATTTGAAATTGTTTTTGGTCTGGCAGGCACTATCTTGATGATTACCATCATGACCTTGTTATTTGATGCCAAAACACTGGTAATTTATTCTATCCTGCCCCAACTGTTAACAGCGAGTATTGGCCTGTACCGCTCACCTAAAACAGTTAACATCACTTTTCTTATGAGGATGTTAGCATTTGGCGCGATCGGCGGAGTTGCTGGTCTGATAATGTTTTACCGGTTTCCTACCAGTGTCTTCTATCAAATACTGGCTATCGCCATTACCCTCTTTGGTCTCTATCTGGTTGCATCTCCTCACATAATAAAAATCAACCCTGTCATCCAGAGAATGCTCGATACCCTGGCCGGTGTATCACAAACCCTGATAGGCATTAGTGGCCCTATTGCCATGACACGCTTGCTTGGCTCGTTTAATGATAAACTGGTAATACGTAACTATGCTCTGGCTTTCTTTCTGGTTATGAATCTGTTTCGCGCTGGTGGATACATCATCAACGACACGCTCACCGATGACATTCTTGAAATGATGATGATTTCAGGCCCTGTTCTGGCCATCGTATTGTGGAATTCCAATCACTTGCACGTCAAGGTCAATGAATATGTATTCCGGAAGGTTGTATCATGGGTTATCTTGATCGGTGGGATCTCGTTATGGATACGCTCTCCCTATTGATGACTACCCGCCAGACCAAAAATACATTATGATTTACTATACCCGTTTGAAAGGCGCACGATTATCATGTTACTAAAAATCCCGAATGTTATTGATGCCAGTCAATTAAATGTTATGCAACAAGCCTTAAAGGAAGCGCCTTTTATCGATGGCAAGCTATCGGCAGGGAAAAAAGCACAACAGGTAAAAAATAATCAGGAAGTCGATCAGGCAAGCGAGATGGCGCGACAATTAAGCCAGATACTCATGGGTAACCTTCATCATAACGATACCTTTAAAAATGCAGCCCTGCCTCATTTAACGGCCACCCCCTATTTTGCAAAATACACAAAAGGCATGACTTACGGTAATCACATTGATGACCCGATAATGGGACAAGAACAACGATTCAGGTGCGACGTTGCCTGCACCATTTTCATGAACAACCCGGATGAATATGATGGCGGTGAATTAACTATCCAGACTCAATTTGGAAACCAGACTGTTAAATTACCCGCTGGTGATGCTGTTCTTTATCCTGCTTCCAGCCTTCACCAGGTTGCAGAAATTACCCGTGGCGAGCGTATTGTTGCCGTAACCTGGATACAAAGCCTGGTAAGAGACCCGGCCAAACGTGAATTATTATATGAGCTCAACCTTGCAAGAGAAAAGTTGATGCAAGAAAAACCTGAAGCCGAAGAAACCGCTCAAATTGACCATTCATATACCAACCTCGTACGCATGTGGGCAGAGGTTTAAATCAAATAACAACAGGTATGAAGAATACTCTTTTCTACGTGGGAAGCGACCCATGGTCGCGGTTCATTAACTATCACCAAGACG
>JAADHQ010000020.1 GCA_013151795.1 Gammaproteobacteria bacterium
ATGTTTGCAACCATGATGATTGCAGTGCCGACAGGCGTTAAGGTATTTAACTGGGCGACAACCATGTGGAAGGGTTCCATGACCTTTGAAACCCCCATGTTATGGGCAGTAGGTACTGTCTTCCTGTTTACAATGGGTGGTTTTACCGGTTTGATGTTGGGTGTAGCACCTGCTGACTTCCAGTATCACGATACCTACTTTGTTGTAGCGCATTTCCATTATGTATTGGTATCAGGCGCGCTGACAGGTATTTTCGCTGGCGTGATTTACTGGTTGCCTAAATGGACAGGTAACATGTACAGTGAAAAACTGGGCAAGCTGCATTTCTGGCTGACAATGATTGGTTTGAATGTAACGTTCTTCCCAATGCATTTCACAGGGCTTGCAGGTATGCCACGTCGTTACTCGGATTACCCTTTACAGTTCGCTGATTTCAATATGATTTCAAGTATTGGCGCGTACATTTTCGGGTTCTCTCAGTTAATACTCTTGTGGCTTGTTATCAAGTGTATCAAGGGTGGCGAGAAGGCTACTGATCAGGTTTGGGAAGGTGCTCATGGTCTTGAATGGACATTGCCTTCGCCTGCTCCATATCACAGTCATACGATACCACCAGTAATAAAGTAAGGAGCATCCTGCCTCTATTAATATAGAGGCAGGAGTCAGCGATATGAATGAAGTAACAGCAGCTCAAAAACGAAAAGCCAAAAGAACCATTATTGTATTAGCGATAACCGTTGTTGCAATTTATGTTTTGTTTTTCATCGTGCAGGCTAATCGTTAATGACTCAGGACACCGTGAATGCTGCAAACAAGAGGGTGGTTAAAAAAACCATCATTATTGTTGTGGCAATGTTCATGTTCGGTTTCGTGGCTTTGCCGGCATTGTATGAATTGATTTGTGATTCGTTTGGTTTGAATGGTCAGACAGAACAGGTTACAGAGGCCGAAGCGGCAAAGATAAATATTGATAAGAGTCGGGTGATAAGGGTTACCTTTAATTCGATTATCAACAGCAAGCTACCATGGGCATTTGAACCGGAAGTAAAACATCTTGAGTTACATCCGGGTGAGCTGAAAAGAGTGAATTATGTAGCAAAAAATTTGTCGGGTTCAGACATAGTAGGTCAGGCAATTTATAGCGTGTCACCCATAGAGGCAGCACGGTATTTTAAAAAGACTGAATGCTTTTGTTTTACTCAACAATTGTTAAAATCAGGTGAGAGCAAAAAAATGGCAGTGTTGTTTATGCTTGAGCCGGATTTACCTGAGAATATAAAGGAAGTTACATTGTCGTATACTTTTTTTAATGCAGACAAATATGCTAGCAAGTAAATTTTTATTGGAAATTATTTTTTTGAAACTTACATATAATATAAATAAGAGAGAGGGGTAACTATGTCTAGTACGCATGGTGGATATTACGTCCCACAACCTAGCCACTGGCCAGTAGTCGGGTCAATCGGGTTGTTGTTGACCACAGGTGGTTTTGCGATGGCATTACCTACAAAAGTGGGTGATCCAATTGGCAGCTTTACCATAATGTATATTGGTTTTGCAGTTCTTGCTGTTATGTTGTTTGGCTGGTTTGGTACGGTCATCAAAGAAAGTCAGAGTGGCCTGTATAATGCACAGGTTGATCGGTCTTTCCGTATGGGCATGTCATGGTTTATCTTTTCTGAAGTGATGTTCTTTGCGGCTTTCTTCGGAGTGCTTTATTACATGAGAATGTACTCCATTGACTGGTTAGGTGGTGGTGGTAATAACGCCGCTACTCATGAATGGTTATACCCTACATTTGAAGCTGCCTGGCCTACAAATGGTCCGGGTAATGTCGGTGGTGACTATCAAGTGATGGGAGCCTGGGGATTGCCAGCGATCAATACATTGATCCTGCTGGCGTCTGGCGTAACCGTAACCTGGGCGCACTGGGGGCTGAAGAAAGAAAACCGTGGTCAATTAATCATGGGTTTATTTCTGACGGTTGCTTTGGGTTTCACATTCGTAGGATTGCAGGCATGGGAATATATGCATGCTTATTCAGATTTGAACCTGAAACTGACAACAGGTGCTTATGGTAGTACGTTCTTTATGTTGACAGGTTTCCACGGTCTGCACGTAACGATTGGTGCGATTATGCTGACGGTTGTTCTGTTCCGTAGCATGAAAGGGCATTTTACAGAAGAAAAACATTTTGCCTTTGAAGCAGCTGCCTGGTATTGGCATTTTGTGGATGTAGTCTGGTTAGGTCTGTTTATCTTTGTATACTGGTTAGTATAAGAGACAAACGGTGAAGAAAAATGCGCTGCCAGTTTCCTGGCAGCGCATTTTTTTTGTCAGCAATAGCGTTTTCTTGTTTTCGTTACTAGTGTATCAAGGTGTGTGTTGTGTCGGGGTAACACCGTGTGGTTGTATAAGGCCTGTTTGAGAGCCAATTAATAACAGAGCGAAGAGGGCAACCGATATGCCGATCCTCCATGTTAGTGCTTTTACAGCGCGATCAGTTTTACCTTTATCCTTCACCATGTAGTACATGCCGGAAAAAAGGCTTGAAACGATGACAAGTAATAAGAAGACAACCAGTATTTTGAACATAAGACCACGCTTTGGTTTAGAATAACGTTCAGTAATTATAACCAATATTTAACCGAATGAGAATTGATTACATGGTAGATAAAATGGCACGAACAGGGCAATACGAATTCAGATTCAGATGGTCTTTGTTTATTGTCTTGATACTGTTGCTGGCGTTAGGTATATCACTGGGTTATTGGCAAATGGATCGTGCACATGAGAAAGAACTAGCCGAAAACTTAAAAGAAAAGAATACCTTGCAGGATGTTATCAGGCTCAAGGCCAGTGATACTTTAGCCGGCCCGATGTTATATCGCGATGTTGAAATAGACGGTGTATTCAGTATTAACAAGCAAATTCTGCTAGAAAATCAAAAGCATAACGGAAGGCCGGGTTATCATGTATTTACCCCGTTAAGACTGAGCAAGAGTAATACCTATGTATTGGTTGGCAGAGGCTGGGTAAGACAAGGGCCGGACAGAAGGTTTATTCCTGATTTACCCGGGCCGGTAGATAGCGTCCATATCCAGGGAAAGGTGGGGAATATTCCTGTTGTAGGTATCAAGATGGGCGAGCCAGGAGAATCGGGAGAAACCTGGCCAAAACGACTTATTTACATGGATCTTGACTGGCTTGAAAAAGAAACAGGTTACCGTTTTTTACCTTATGTTGTTTACCAGACAAAGGGTAAGGAATATGGGTTTGTGCGAGACTGGCGGCAACAGTTCCAGTCCAGAAATATGATGTCGTCTGAAAAGCACATGGGATATGCGTTACAATGGTTCGCTCTGACGGCTTTGGCCATCGTTATGTATTTGATATTATCAATAAAAAAATCCACAAGGGAAGCGGATTCAGGAGACAGAAGTTGAATAACAGTGTTGTAAAAAAAACGTGGCTTTCACGTGCAGCTATTCCCCTGCTTGTGCTGATACTGGTAGCGCCGATGGGGTCGGCCTGGATTGCATTTAAGTATTTTCCTGACTGGGTGAGGACATTAGGCACATCCAATTTTGGTACTTTTATTGATCCTCCTGTTAAGTTTTCGACAGAGGGCCTGACTGATGTGCATGGCAAGCCTGTACCAGCTGATTTGTTTACCAAGAACTGGACATACGTTTATTTTAATTCAAGCGATTGTGACAGAACCTGTTTTGATCATCTTATGATTATAAAAAATGTAAGGTTGAGCCAGGGCAAGGAAATTTCCAGAATGAAGCGCCTGTTTGTTATCACATCCGGGGACGTGAAAGATGATACACGTAAGCTACTGGAAAATTTCCCATCATTGCACACGATTTATCTGACCAATGACAAGCAGAGAGATTCCGTGAGAAAGGTATTTTCCACGAAAGACCAGCAGGATCCTTTTGCGTCCAATGCTATATTTGTCGTTGACCCGGATGCAAAGGTGATGATGTTTTATAAAGAAATAAAGGTAAAACAGAGAACGCTTCTGGGAATGGAGAAAGAGTCAATTATTAACCTGGCTAAAGGTATGCAGGACGACATGTCAAAACTGATGCGTAATAGTAAATTACGTAAGTAACGATAATAGCCAAGAGTAAATCATGAGTAGAAAAAATAATATGTGGTCCGATTACTACGAGCTAACCAAGCCCAAGGTTGTGATGCTGCTGGTGTTTACTGCAGTGATTGGTATGTTTCTGGCTGTTCCAGTGACAGAAGATATTCCGTGGTTGATTATATTATACGCATCAGTCGGTATTGGTCTTGCATCAGCTTCGGCGGCTGCGATTAATCAGGTTGTCGATCAGAAAGTTGATGAGGTAATGGCAAGGACTAAAAACAGACCATTACCGCAAGGTAATATGCCCATGCGTAATGCCTTGATATTTGCTCTTGCTATCGGTGTTGTCGGTTTAGGTGTGTTATGGGTATTGGTGAACCAGCTTACTGCCTGGCTGACTTTTGCATCACTGATAGGTTATGCAGTTGTTTATACGATGTACCTGAAGCGTGCCACACCACAGAATATTGTGATTGGAGGTGCGGCAGGTGCTGCTCCACCTGTATTAGGCTGGGTAGCAGTTACAAACTCGGTTGACCCGCATTCGTTGCTGTTGTTTTTAATTATATTTATATGGACGCCACCCCATTTCTGGGCATTGGCAATTCATCGGCGTGATGAATATGCAAAAGTCGATATACCTATGTTGCCGGTAACGCACGGAATAGAGTTTACTCGCCTGCATGTTTTATTTTATACAATATTATTATTAGCCGTTAGTGTGTTGCCGTTTGCTACACACATGAGTGGTATTTTTTATCTGGGCGGTGCTTTGGCATTAGGAGCAGGGTTTCTTTTTTATGCAATCCAGCTTATGCGAGTTGAAGATGGCAAGATAGCCATGAAAACATTTGGCTTTTCAATTTTGTATCTGATGGGTATTTTTGCTTTTCTGCTGATTGATCACTACATACCATTACTGCAAACAATGTTTTCATAGTAGCCGCGATGTTTTTTCATCAGTGACTTATTGATGAATGACAGTAAAGGATATGGAGTGAGTTGATTCGAGGCCAGTGAAAATACATGATTGTATTTTCGTTTTTCTGGCCCCGAATTACCGGTACCGGACTATCGGGTTTAGACTAGTTATTTCAGGTTATTTCCCAGTCATAAGTGATAGTGTAATGACCCCCGAAGTCTTTATAATGTAACTTTTGTTTGGGCGAGATCAGTCCGCCACCAGGGAAAGTATCATTTGCTGTTTCAAGAAACAGTGAGCTGGCCTGGGGTTTAAATATATCATCCTTCAGGAAGCCACTGAGCCATTCCACCAGTTTGCCCAGTATCGCACCAGCGATAACACCAATAATAGTGCCTAGAGGGCCAGCAAGTGAACCGATAGACCCGCCAATGGTGGCACCAACAGCTGCGCCGGCCAGTTTGGTAAGAATATCGATAATTTCTCCTTCTACGGCTTCGTAGAGTTTTTGAATAAAATCAGACAATCCGCCTGAATCTTTTTCTGCCAGTGACATGGTAACAAGGAATTCTTTCGGGTAATCACTATTCAATGGAAAGTCTTTAATGATGGTGGGTGGATTGTAATCCTTGCTCTCATTATCTGAAAATCCGTTCATTACCTTTTTTTCAGGAACCTTGCTGATGTGCCCTTTATCGTCAAGTGTCACACCACCCCATGATATTTCGTCATCTCCACCCCATTCAGGATTGGTTTCATCAACACATTTAACCTTATGAATTCTGAATCTAACATTTCTATTGGGCGTTCTTTCGGGTGGATTAGGTCGTCCGGGGTCGAGTTCCCAATCAGGTGCGCTGATAGCAGGGATAAGTGGCTGCCACCACCTGGCAGGAAGCAAGCGACCGTACCTTATATCAAGTGATTTCAGATCATTTAAAATCACATCTCGAACAGGTGTAGCATCACGATCAGCCAATACTGATATATCGGCTATCATGCTTTTGACAGCAGTTTCGCTAAAAGTTTTTTCATTGATTGACGAAAATAAAGACTGCAAATTAGTTTGTTCAATGATTGACTTACTGGAGCGCATGTTTAATCCTCTGGCGCGTATAGCTGAGGTAATTAATTTATCACGCCCCAGCGATCGTTTAATCGTATTCAGTTTTTCAGGACTAAGGGTGTTAAAATATTCAGAAATGACCATTGCGACACTGGAAACTTGTTGTTCGGACCTTTTTTTAATAGCCATTGTTACGGGTTTAAATCGGTAGGTTTTTGGATTCATTCTGGAATTCATACCCTGGACAATTGATAATTTCAATAATTCAGTTCCATTTTCAATCAGCTTCGTTAATTCATTATTATTAAGTTGATCAGATTGTAAAATATTTGCTATAGACATAACTATTTCCTTTTGTTATTTGATTGATAGTGCGGATGCTAGCAGGCCATTAAAATAACGAACTGTATTAATGCCCTGATAAGACAGTGACAAAAATGGTTATGATATGATGTGATAAATTACACTGGCTTTATGTGTTTTAATGCCTGGATTGAATAGATAAAACTGGTTGATCAGTTTTTTAAAAATAAGTTGAAATATTTTTCTGATATCCACAGGTTTTATTACGCCAGTCATTTTTTAATTGATTATTTTATTCCTTTAAGATAGTTTCAAATATTTGTTGAAATACCTTTATACTTCAGGAATGGGGTTTCTGATATTCATATCAATTTTTGTATTAGTCATGGTGGCAATGAATATTTATGTCTGGCGAAGATTTCTCAGGCGTATATCATTTCATCGAGCAAATTATCTTGTTGTTGTGCCGGTCATTCTATTGTCGGGAGATCTTCTTTTTATGTTGGATATCGCCATGAGCTTCATGCCGGATTCTTCAGTTTTATATTTGCTCACCAGTAGCTCGGTTGGCATGACCTTTATGTTGTTTGTAATCGCAGTGTTTTACGACTTGTCAGCGACGGCAGCTAAACGAGTCAAGTTTGATAATTCACGTCGACACGCCATTAGAGTGTTGTTCGATGTTACTATGCTGGTGGCCGCCTTTGCCTATTTGTTAAGGGGTTTTAGTAACGGCATTAAATTCCCAACTGTAAAACAAGTAAAGGTAAAGTTAAAAGATTTTCCGTTTGATCGGTATAGTATTGTTCAGTTGACAGATGTGCATGTGGGTAGAACGATACAGCGTAATTTTATTACGAAGCTTGTAGAACGAACAAATGAATTAAAACCGGACATGGTGGTGATCACGGGAGATCTCGTTGATTTGCCAGTGAATCAAATTGAATATGACCTTTATCCATTAAAAGATTTGAATGCCCCGGTTTATTTTATACTGGGTAATCATGAATATTTTCATGGCCCTGGAGAGGCGATAGCCTACATCAGGCAGTTGGGTATCACGCCATTGTTAAATGAACACGTGGTTATCGGTAAAGGTAAACAGCAGTTTAATCTTGTCGGTATAAATGATGTGATCGGGGCGCGGTCAGGGCTTTATCCCCCTGATGCAAAAAAGGCATTTAGTCAGGCAGATCAAAATAATACCTGTATTGTTCTGGCGCATCAGCCCAGAATGATAAACGAGCTTGATGATTACCGTTGTGACCTTGTGCTGAGTGGGCATACGCACGGAGGCCAGATATTTCCGTTTGGATTGTTAGTGATGGCGGCTCAGCCGTATTTGTCAGGCTTGCACAGGCATGCCGAAAATCGATATATTTATGTGAGTCGTGGCACCGGTTACTGGGGCCCACCAATACGCTTCCTTGCGCCGAGTGAAATTAGCCAGATACTGATTGAGTCATGAGTATTGTTACTATTTACGAATCTGTTCTATCAATTTGACAGTGGAGTAAAAATGATAAGCATCGAGGAAATTGTTTGGCGATCTTTACGTGCAGGCATTATTTAATTTCTTCAATATATGAACGCCCTATGGGTGTTTGCACATAACGTTTTTTACCATCGACACGCGTCCAGAAATAATAATAGCCCTTACCCGGTTCGGAGGTTACTTTGCCATCCCGTACGACCCAGCTTTTTACATGACTGCCATCGGCGTAGGTGACTTTGTAGTCACCTTCGAGCCAGGTTACCCCAAGTCTGGAAATTTTATTTTGTTGTTCTTCGCTACAGGCCAGGAGAAAAAAGCTGACGAATATAATAAGCATGATTCTACGCATATAAATGTTTCCTGAGTGGTTATCAGTAAGTTTAAGGAGTATAACCCAGTAAGGAATGGTAATGACGAGCGTTGATGCAAACATTGTTAAATCGGCTACACTTTTCAGGGGTTGCGGGTTAAGTTTTATTTCAATAGTCCGTTGTTTATATCCAGTAAGTATATTCTATCTTGTGTACACCTTGAATAGACACAGATAAGTATATTATAATATATTGGTTTCACGACCCGCAATCAGTTATCACATTGATATTATTTAATATTTTAAATAATAAAAAAATTAAGAGGCAAAGGTATGGCACATGTAAGTGCATCTAGTGAGCAATATAATTACGAAATTATACGTAAATTTGCAATTATGTCCCTGGTCTGGGGCGTCATAGGGATGTCAGTTGGCGTTTATATTGCGTTAGAGCTTGCATTTCCGGCACTAAATTTTGATATTCCGGAAATTACTTTTGGTCGTCTCCGTCCTGTGCATACCACGTTGGTTATTTTCGGTTTTGGTGGCAGTGCTTTATTTGCAACATCCTATTATATAGTTCAGCGGACCTGTCAGGTTCGTCTGTTTAGCAACGGACTGGCAACTTTTACATTCTGGGGCTGGCAGATAATTATTGTATCAGGTGCCTTGAGTTATATGCTGGGTTACTCGCAAGGCCGCGAATATGCAGAGTTTGAGTGGCCAATAGATTTACTGATTCTTGTTGTGTGGGTTGCCTATCTTGTCGTATACATACAAGCTATTCGTCAGCGTACACAGCCACATATTTATGTAGCAAACTGGTTTTTTATTGCATTCATTCTGGTGACGGCCATTTTGCATGTATTCAATAACCTTGCTATCCCTGTTAGTTTATTTTCAATGAAATCGTATGGTGCATTTTCCGGCGTGCAGGATGCAATGACGCAGTGGTGGTATGGACACAATGCCGTAGGGTTCTTCCTGACAGCGGCGTTTCTGGGCATGATGTACTATTTTGTACCCAAACAGGCAGGGCGTCCTGTTTACTCGTATCGATTATCTATAATCCATTTCTGGGCGCTGGTATTCTTGTATATGTGGGCGGGTGCACACCATTTGCACTGGACAGCATTGCCAGACTGGACATCTACTTTGGCGGCATCTTTTTCAATTATGCTGTTACTTCCTTCCTGGGGCGGAATGATTAATGGCATCATGACATTATCCGGTGCATGGGATAAGTTACGCTCAGACCCGATCATGTTATTCATGATCGCATCATTATCTTTTTATGGCATGTCGACCTTCGAAGGCCCATTAATGTCGTTGAAAAGTGTCAACGCATTATCACATTATACTGACTGGACGATTGGTCATGTTCATTCGGGCGCACTGGGCTGGGTAGCCATGATCACCTTTGGCTCCATGTATCATATGATTCCGCGCCTGTATGCTACCAAGGTCTATAGCATACGTTTGATTTACACGCATTTCTGGTTGGCAACGATAGGCATTGTTCTGTATATCACTTCAATGTGGATAGCAGGAATAGGTCAGGGATTATTCTTGCGAGCATTTGATGACTACGGAAATCTTAAGTACAGCTTCATTGAGACAGTTGTGTTTTTGCATCAGCCTTATGTATGGCGTGCAATTGGAGGCATGTTTTTTGTGGCCGGTATTGTGATTATGACTTACAACATCTACCGTACAATTTCGCAAGGTAAGCGGGAAGCGGCAGAAATAGAAGCTAAAATCGCAGCCAGGATGGCGCGAGCCTGAGCAGAAATAAAGGTATAGGAGCCTGGAAAAATGAAGTTCAAGCATGAAAGTATTGAAATCAATGCAGGCCTTTTAATAGCGCTGACATTGATTGTGGTGAGCATAGGTGGTCTGGTTGAGATAGTGCCATTGTTTTTTATTAATGAAACAGTGGAACAAGTCAAAAAGGCAGACGGTACCGATGCGATACGTCCATATTCGCCTTTGGAAAGTTATGGCCGTGATATTTATGTACGTGAAGGCTGTTTTTTATGTCATTCACAAATGATTCGGCCATTTCGGGACGAGCATTTGCGTTATGGGCATTATTCACTGGCAGCCGAATCACAGTATGATCATCCTTTTCAGTGGGGTTCTAAACGCACGGGCCCTGATCTGGCACGTGTAGGTAGAAAGTATTCAAATGAATGGCATACGCAACATTTGCTTAAACCGCGTTCGGTTATGCCTGATTCAATTATGCCAAATTACCCATGGTTAATGAAAAATACGCTGGATTATTCGGATGTCGTGGCAAGAATGAAAGCACAGAAAACAGTAGGTGTGCCATATTCAGAAACAGATGAAGAATATGACCTGAATGTTAAACGTTTTGGTAAAGATATCGCTGACAGGCTGGATATAAATTACGCAGAAAATATTTTGTTAAAACAAGCTGAGCAAGGTAATTATGACGGTGATAAAACACGTCTGACAGAGATGGATGCCCTGGTAGCTTATTTACAAGTGTTAGGGACAATGGTTGATTTTAAAGGTTATAAGGAAGGATATTTCTCTGAGTTCCGCTAACAGGATGCAGAATTTAAGCAGGCATGAGTATGAATAATTTTTTTGAATGGTTTACACATTTAGGAAATAGCAAAATTTTTGCATTGCTACTGTTCTTTTCGTTTTTTTGTATTATTGTTTTGTATTTGTACTCCAGCAGGAAGCGCGGTGAAAGACTGGAAGAGTATAAAAATATCCCGTTTCAAGATGAAGAGCATGACGAGTATAAAAACTCAGTGAAAGGTAAGTTAAATGAGTGAAGTGAAACAAGATAAAACTAAGCAGGGGTCTGTACAGACAACAGGTCATGCGTGGGATGGGGATATACAGGAATTTAATAATCCGTTACCCAGGTGGTGGTTATGGGGCTTTTATGCCACTACATTATTTGCTGTATTGTACTGGGTTTTTTATCCGGCCTGGCCAGTAGGTGATAGTTACACTAAAGGTGTGTTCAATAATATTACCTACAAGGTAGGCGGAAAAGAAGTAACGACACACTGGAATACACGCGCTTTATTGATGAAAGACCTGCAAGAAGGCGAAGAAGCCGTTAAGCAAAGAAAATACATGTCAGGGTTGATGGCAGCCAGTTATGAGAAAATTGTCAGCGACCCTAAGATGATGCAGTTTACGCGCTCGGTAGGTAAGATTTTATTTGAAGATAATTGCGCGGCGTGCCACGGCATGGGCGGGGCAGGCGTGGCCGGTTTATTTCCCAATCTTGTTGATGACGACTGGTTGTGGGGTGGAAGCCTGAAAACGATACAAGCTACTATTGAATCAGGGCGGCGTGGTTACATGCCAGGATTTAAAAAGACCTTTAATGACGCGCAAATGAATGATGTAGTTGAATACGTTATGAGCCTTTCCGGCAAGCAGGTTGATGAAGATATGGCCAAGCGCGGAGGAGTTTTGTTTAACGGGCAGGGTGGCGGGTGTTATTACTGTCATACATCAAAAGGAACAGGCATGGCGTCGGTTGGTTCTGCTAATTTGACTGACAGTATCTGGACTGTTGCCAAAGTGTCATCACAGAAAACACCAGAAACAAAACGTAAGGTTATACGTGATGTTATTTCAAGCGGCATAAGTCGTGAAATGCCAATGTGGAAAGCACGCTTAAGCGAAGCCGAGATAAAGGTGCTGACTGTTTACGTACATGAATTAGGCGGCGGCAAATAGCCGGACTTTAAGATTGTCACTGTGTCGACCAGGATACAATAAAGTTAATTAAATGTTATTTCAGTAATATGTCGACGGGCTCAGGATTCACTCTGAGCCCGTTTTTTATTTTTATAAGGTTATTATAATTAATTAAAGATGTCTGATCAAAAGGAACAAGTGGTTTTATTTGAAGAGCGCATACCGATATATCCACGATCGGTAAAAGGGCGTTTTCGTAAAATGAAATGGGCTATCCTGATATTGGCATATACAGTTTACTTTGTTCTGCCCTGGGTTCGATGGAACCGTGAAGTTGGAAGTGGTCAGGCGGTTATGTTTGATATTCATGACCGGATATTTTATCTGTTTGACTTGATTATAAATCCGCAGGATATTTTTTTGCTGGCCGTGGTATTGATGATAGCGGCCTTTCTGATGTTTTTCGTTACTGCGATTGCAGGCCGTGTTTTTTGTGGTTACTTTTGTTTTCAGACGCTCTGGACCGATGTATATATTCGCATTGAAAGACTGGTTCAAGGCGAGCGACCCGCGCGTATCCGTCTGGCTAAATCTCCATGGAATATTAAAAAAATAAATAAGATAATCCTGACGCATTTTTTGTGGCTGCTGGTTTCATTTTTGACAGGGCTTACATTTACATTATATTGGGCAGATGCATATGAATTAATTAACCAGTTCTTTCGTGGGCAGGCACCATTTCCGGCTTATGCAACAACCTTGTTTCTGACGATAGCAACTTATGTTATGGCGGGTCTGGCACGTGAGCAGGTCTGTACCTATATGTGTCCCTATGCGCGTTTTCAAAGCATTATGTTTGATAAAGACAGCTTGATTGTTGCGTATGATGAAAAACGTGGAGAGGGTGAGGCTGGCAGGGCAAAGCTCGCTAAAAAACTTAAAACCAGGCAAGACAGGGAAGAAAAAAATATTGGTGATTGTATAGATTGCGGGTTTTGTGTACAGGTTTGTCCAACCGGAATTGATATCAGAGATGGGTTGCAGATGTCTTGCGTATCTTGCGCATTATGTATTGATGCCTGTGATGCAGTAATGGATAAGCTGAAATGGCCGAGAGGGTTGATACGATATGCATCTGAAAATGAACTGGAAGAAAAGAAAACAAATTTATTCAAGCTCAGGAATATTGCCTATGCAATTGTTTTGTTACTGGCAATTAGTGGTCTTGTCTGGAGCGTAATGACGAAAAGTTTGTTATCAATGTCGGTGATGCAGGTCAGGAACCCCTTGTACGTTGTTTTGTCAGATGGCCACTTACAGAATAGCTATGACATAAAGTTAAATAATAAATCACAGTTTCCGATGACTATTGATTTGCAAATACAGGGTCTGGATAATGCCCGGCTGGATCTGGGAAAAATTAAAAAATTAAAAATTGATGCGTTATCATCGCTCAATCTGTATGTAAGGATAAAGTCTGTTGCACGGAAGGATGTATCCGGCCAGATTCCGTTCAAGTTCGTAGTAAAAACTGTAGCAGGCAATCAGATTGTTGAAGAAAGTAAAGATGCCTTGTTTACAATGCATGACGTGGTGTCGCAATGACAGAAATGATCGTAACTATTCCCACAGGAATACTAATTATACTTATTTTGTATTTATTTTTTTACAGGGTTACTCCATTAAATGCAAAGCAGTCCGGGTTTATTATTGGCATGTTGTCACTGGCTTTTTATGCGCCGGTAGCATTAATATACTGGCCTGGTACGGACGTATTGGCACTTAATATAACTGTCTTTTTTATGACGGCGTATATATTGGGCATGTTTTTTAATCACCGGGAAAAAGTTAAGGAAAGTGAAGGCAAAGACGTGCCTGTCAAATGGTTTCACTGGGCGCCTGCTATTATTGTAGGTTTTTTTACGGTTGTGCTTATTGTGGACTCGGTGTTTGTAACTTTATCCAAGGAAGGTTTACCAAAAGGCCTGCAACAATTGATTGTTCCTGATCGAATGGATTCAGATAAAGTCAGCACGTTATTTCCGGGTGTAATGCATAATAATTACCATAAAAAAGAAAGTCGTTATAACGTGTATTTACGACAAATTGAATTAATAGAAAGCCGTGGGTGGAAGGTTCGTAAGGGCTGGTTGATCTCTGCTCCTGCTGCCGGTGAAGAAAGAATATTCCAGATTATTGTAGAAGATGCGGCAGGGAAGATTATTAAAGGGTTTACAATGAGCGGTCGGTTTATGCGTGCGGCAGATAGTAGTGATGATGTGGATTTTAAACTGAATGAAGTTAAGCCTGGCATCTATCAGGCAAAAATGATCTTGCCAGCCCCGGGAGTCTGGAATCTGAATATTGATATGATCTATGGTGATGAGCAATTTGAATTGCATGCTTCAACACAAATAAAAAAGGCAGGGGAATGAGCAGTATAAATATGAAATACGCATCTTTGCCCTTGTGTTTTTTACCCGTTGTCTTGTATCTTGTTTAAATGACAAACTGTTTTCACTGCGATTTACCTGTGCCACCAGGCGCTACCTATAAAGTTCTTATTGAAGACATAGAAAGACCCATGTGTTGCCCGGGGTGTCAGGCAGTGGCGCAAGCGATTGTAGATAACGGACTGACCAATTTTTATCAGTTTCGGACAGAAAAATCGAAAAACACACAGCTATCGATGAATGGAGTACTCGAAACCCTGTCTTTATATGATAAGCCTGAATTACAAAAAGATTTTGTAAAGATAGAAAGTGGCAAGCATCATCAGGCTTCATTGATTCTCGAAGGAATTGTTTGTGCGGCGTGTGTCTGGCTGAATGAAAGGCATGTCATGGCATTGCCGGGAGTAATAGAGTTCCATATTAATTATTCCACTCGTCGAGCAACAGTTAAATGGAATGATAGTAAAATAAAACTGAGTGATATTCTTAAGGCAATTACTGATATTGGTTATATTGCGCACCCGTTTGATCCTGGGCGGCAGGAAAAAATACAAAAAAAAGAAAGGTCAAAAGCGCTTCGCATGCTTGCCGTTGCCGGTCTTGGCGCGATGCAGGTTATGATGCTGGCAGTAGCCATGTATGCAGGGGAGTCGCAAGGCATGGATGCGAATATACAACGTTTCATGCGTTGGGTCAGTCTGGTGATTAGCGTCCCGGTTGTTTTTTATTCATCTACTGTATTTTTTACGTCGGCCTGGCGTGATTTGAAATTCCGGAAACTAGGCATGGATGTGCCCGTATCGCTTGCGATCGGCGCTGCATTTCTTGCCAGTATATGGGCGACTGTGAATGATACTGGCGCTGTGTATTTTGATTCTGTCACCATGTTTACGTTTTTCCTATTGTCAGGCCGATATCTGGAAATGATGGCGAGACATCGTGCTGGTATGGCTGCTGAGGAGTTGGTTCGATTATTGCCTGTCACGGCAACACGAGTAAGTGGTGAGTCAGAAACAGTTGTTAGCGCATCAGAGCTGAAGGTTGGTGATGTAGTCAGAATCAAGCCGGGTGAAACCGTACCCGCTGACGGTATCATTATTGAAGGCCGAAGTTCGGTGGATGAATCACTGCTAACGGGTGAGAGTATTCCGGTTAATCATGTGGTGGGCAGCAATCTGGTTGGGGGAAGTGTCAATGTAGAAAGCCCGATTTTACTACGCATTGATAAAGTAGGCGAGGATACCGTTTTGTCGTCGATAGTGCGTCTTCTTGACAGGGCGCAAACAGAAAAACCGGAATTGGCCCAGGTTGCTGATCGTGTTGCTGCATGGTTTGTTGGGGCAATATTGATAATAGCGACTGCTGTAGCAATTTACTGGTGGCAGCATTCACCGGAAAATGCATTCTGGATTACATTATCGGTGTTGGTTGTGACCTGCCCGTGTGCATTATCCCTGGCAACGCCCGCAGCTTTGGTTGCAGCAACGGGTCAGCTGACACGTAAAGGGTTATTGATTACGCGTGGACATGCCTTGGAGTCTTTGGCAAAGGCAACCCATGTTATTTTTGATAAAACGGGCACGCTGACTTATGGTCGACTGGAATGTAAGCAGGTCGTTAGTCTGAACGGTGATCCGGATAGCTTGCTGTTGAATATAGCGGCAGCGGTTGAGAGGGGTTCTGAACACCCGATAGCCAGGGCAATTATTGAAGCGGCTACAGAAAATAAAAATGTTAGTGATAGCGAGGCAATAACAGGAAGGGGTGTTGAAGCAACTGTTGAGGGAAGACGATACCGGGTAGGTAAACCTGATTTTGTAACTGAATTTAATGGCAAGCAGTTACCCCATGATTATATGCAGCAACAAAAAACTGTGATTGCACTGGGTGATGAGGATAATGTGATTGCATTATTTATTTTAAATGACGTTGTTCGTGAAAACGCAAGTGATGTAATAGCAGCAATTCATCATCTGGGTTTATCTGTTTCGCTTTTAAGTGGCGATCAGCAGGCGGTAGTTGATGCGGTTGCCAGACAACTTGGTATTAAACATGCCTATGCCTCTATGTTGCCGGATCAAAAATTACAGCATATTCAGTCGTTACAAAAACAAGGTGAAGTTGTGGTTATGGTAGGTGATGGTGTGAATGATGCCCCTGTTCTTGCGGCAGCACAGGTGTCGATTGCTATGGGTGAGGGTTCTCAAATAGCGCATGCCAGTGCGGATATGGTTTTGTTATCCGAACAGTTGTCACATATTACTGATGGTATAAAGATGTCGAGGCGTACGTTGTCTGTTATCAAGCAAAATCTATCCTGGGCATTGGCGTATAATCTGGTGGCATTGCCGCTTGCCGCTATGGGTCTGGTTGCACCCTGGATGGCAGCCATCGGTATGTCAGTCAGTTCACTGGTGGTTGTTATCAATGCATTGAGATTGACGCATGAATAGCTGGTATTATTAACGACTATGAATATACTCTATCTTCTTATACCTGTCGGCGTATTGTTTTTGGGCGCTGCTATCTGGTTGTTTATCTGGTCAGTTCGTAATGGTCAGTATGAAGACCTTGAAGGACCTGCCTATCGTATTTTGATGGACGATGATGATCCTAAAATACCGGGTAATCAAAATAAAGAGAAACCGGAAGAAAAAGAATAATCAGCTAAAAAGCGCTGGATTTTTTGTGTGGGTTTAAAGAATGATTTTTGTATTTCAGGGATTAAATATTTTCCGGGCGTTCAGGCGCATCGTCAGGAGAAGCGACCAGTAGTATTGTAATATTATCACTGCCGCCTTCTGCCAGTGCCAGTTCCAGTAGTTGAGTTGTTTTTTCTTTTTCACTATGGGTAGTATTTAATACTGAGGCAATGGCTTCATCACGAACTTCATCTGTTAGCCCATCGCTGCATAAAAGGATAGATTGCCCTTTATAAGTAGGTATGCGAGTTATGCCTACTTCTACATGGTCCAGATCATTTGCGCCGATTGCTTGCGTAATAACATTGCGGTGCGGGTGAGCAATGGCCTCACTATGACTGATCGCACCGGCATCTAGCATTTGCTGGACAAAGGAATGATCGCGTGAGATTTGTTTGAGCTTGCCTTGCTCCCATAAATAGGCGCGGCTGTCACCAACCCATGCAATTTCACAATGTCCTTTATGGAATAATGCCGCAACGACAGTTGATCCCATGCCGGGAAGCCCCATGCGCTGATCTGCCGCCATAAGGACAATTTTGTGTGAGAATGCGACTGCTTCTTGCAAAGTAGTCCCATTGGAGACCTTGTCAAAGATAAGGTCAACTGCAATCTGGCTAGCTACTTCGCCACAAGCATGTCCACCCATACCATCAGCAACAACCCATAATCCGAGTTCTTCATCAATGAGATAGTTATCTTCATTATGGTCTCTAATCAGACCTGGGTGTGTAATGTGTCCGTATTTTTGCATATTTAATATCTTTGTTGTCTTTGGTTTAACATTCTCGTCAATCTTACTGTATTAAAAATGTGGCCTTTTGTCACTTAAGAATTTGCTTTCATTGATGTTTTCGGAAAAATTCTCAAAATCTTTAATTTTGACCATTTCATGGGTGGATCAGAGAAGTGAATATTTTTGCTTAAAATCATATTTTTTACTTATAAAACGTTATGTTATGTGCCTTTCTGGTGGTTTATGAATGGATTTCCTGAAAGGTAAGAAAATCGGAAAACCTGTAATTCCGGTGGCATATAATTCAGCCATCTATAGTGTAATTATATGTTAAGATTATGATTAATCCACATATTTCATGATGGAGCTCGTGCTTTCACCTGTATATTATGATGGTATTGAAAGAGAAAGTGTATCGTGTTCACAGGTTGGGGGGAATATGACAAAGGATTTTTTTAAAGTCCCGAAACAAGCTAAACCAGTTACATTGTGGGTGCATCCTGAGGGTCGCGTGCTGGGTGAGATCTTTGTTCGCGAGCAAAGCTTGCATCATATCGGCCTGGAAGAACCTGTTGAGCTGATGAACCAGACAGAGTCCTTTGTGGTTATTCACCGGGATGAATTGAGCGAATTTCGTTTTTATAACAAATCATCAATTGTCCGGGTTGAATATGAAATGTTGGCCGAAGAAGTTGAGTTAGCCAGAGACAGCTTGCAATGTGAGTGTCACATGATGGATGGCTCACTTATTACCGGGACTATCAATGGTAATTTCCCGCCTGATCGAAGACGTTTATTTGATTATATGAACAATGAGCATTTCCAGTTTATCCCGCTGCATCAAGGTGAAGGCAAGATTTGCCTGATAAATAAACACTATATTAATTATACCAAGAGCCTGTAAGGCGGCGTTTTAGCAATTATGGGGATTCTGGATTCATTCAAGGCAAAGAAGGCAGTTGCGGCTATTTTGGCAGCGGACTCATCATCGTCCAGCAGTGCAGTACAGGCGTCTCTGGTAATAAAGAGAATAGGCTCGTCAGCAGTTGGTCTGTTGCTTGACGCATTACATGAGCAGAAAAATACAGACATTATCGCGTCTCTGCTTGAGGCATTGTTGTCTGATAAAACCCTTGAGTTATACCTGGATGAACTGGCGCATGATGATTATGCTGTCGTCCCGCATATCATACGTATTCTGGGGAAATCAGGGCGGTATGACTGTAATTTGATGATTGATGCGCTTGAACGCATTGATATTCGCAAAGAACATTTAATCGATATTATTAAACAACATGCAGCGCGAATCAAACAACAGAGGCTACTTGAAACACTCTATAGTGGCCCATCTCACCTAAGACAGACAGTTTTCCTTATTTTGCAGTCTATTGGCACGGATGAGTTAGTGCCGGATCTTGTCAGTTATGCTAAAAGTGATTCGGCTGATACCCGGTTCCGGGTAGCAAAGCTCATGGCGTCATTCAGTCATGAAGATATTCGTACGTCATTATTTGAGTTACTGAAAGACTCGAATAAAAATATTCGTATGGCTGCCCTTGAAGGCTTGGCAGGCATGGACATGCCCGTGCCGGTGCAGATCATATGCAAGCTGTTACGTGATTCGGATATGATGGTGCAGTCTAAAGCGATCGAAACGCTCATTCGTTTGAATGATCCGACAACAGTGAAATACCTGATTGAATACTTACAGGACGAGGCCGAGTATATCAGACGTGCAGCGGTTGAGGTTTTAAATGAGGTTGGAGATGTCCACGCGATTAAAGACTTGTTGATGGCATTGAGAGATAAAGACTGGTGGGTTCGTGTGCGTTCAGCTGATGCCCTGGGTACGATTGGTGGACCAAGAGTTGTTGATGCGGTATTGGCCCTGATTAAGGACGAAGACCCTTTTTTACGCAGAACAGCGGTAGAGATATTAAATACCAGTAAAGACGAGCGAGCGTTTGACAGCCTTGTAGCGTCGTTAAAAGACGAAGACTGGTGGGTGCGTGAACGTGCAGCCGATGCCCTTGCTTCTATGGGTAATACCAAGGCGGCAAAACCGTTGCGTGAGATGCTGAATAAAGATCCGCAGACGATGCAGGTTGCGATTCGCGCATTAGCTAATCTGGGCGCAAAAGATTCGGTGCATGATCTTATAGAAGCATTAAAAAACAATCATCCGGCAGTACAAAAAGAAGCCATTGCCGCATTGGCCCAGCTCGCTGATAATGAAAATGCAGAAGACGTCCAGCATGCTGTTACCCAATTGATTTCGGTGAATGATGAAGATGTTAAATCGCTGGCGAAATCAACGGCCCAGGATTTGGCAGACAGATTCTCCGGGCAGACGCAAATGATCAGTCGCCCCGAGGTAGACAGGTTAAGCAAGGTAGAGCCTCACACGCCAACACCGCTGGATATTGCTAATGCGTCTACAACTTCCGTCCATGTTTCAAATTCACGAGGGGAGGCCTCATCGCTAATCCTTATCGATGCTGACAGGTTGCAGCCTGGTGATTTTATCAGTAATCGATATAAAGTCATCAAACGTGTAGGTAAGGGTGGTTTCGGTACCGTTATACTGGTTGAAGATATCGTGGTTGAGGATGAGTATATTCTTAAATTTCTTAACCCGGCATTTGCCAGTGATGACGGCGTTGTAAAGCGGTTTACCCATGAGTTGCGCTACTCACGAAAAGTCACGCATGAAAATGTTATTCGAATATATGATTTTCTGACATTTGGAAAATCCTATGCGATATCCATGGAGTATTTTCCAAGTCATTCACTCGCAGATGAGCTTGATCAGGGCATACCTAAAGATATGAGGCGTATGGTCGGAATTATAAGGGATATTTGTTTTGGCATGGTGAAAGCTCAGCAAGTCCATGTTGTGCATCGTGATTTAAAGCCGGCTAATCTTTTGGTGGATAAAGAAAATAATGTAAAAATCGTTGACTTTGGTCTCGCTGCTGCCGCCTCAAAAATGGACTCGCGTATTACAAAAACAGGCATTCTGGTTGGAACGCCTACTTATATGGCGCCGGAACAGGCACGTGGAGAAGACATCGATTCACGTACTGATATTTACAGCCTGGGTGTTATTATGTATCGTATTTTTGCAGGTCGTCCACCCTATGAAGAAAAAGATCCGATGTCTACTTTACTCAAGCATATAGAAGGTAAAGCCAAGGCGCCTACCAGTCTCAATGCGGAAATACCTCCGCATCTGGAAATGATCATCCAGAAAGCAATGCGCGTGAAAAAGGAAGATCGTTATCAGACGTTTAAAGAGTTTGCTCTGGATCTTGATATGTTAGAGAAGGAAATGAGTTAATGTCACGTATCAACGCTTTTTTGCAAATGGGACGAGAGCAAAATTGCTCGGACATTCATTTTGCAGTTGGTGCCCCGCCTTTGATGCGGCAGTTGGGTGAACTTGTCCCTATTAAATATCGTGATCTTAATGCGGCAGAAGTTCAGGATCTTTTATTTGAAATAATGACCAATGAATTAAAAACGCAATGCCTGGAAGGTAATGATGTTGATTTTTCATATCATGATCTTAATCTAGGCCGATTTCGTGTTAATGTTTTTCATAAGGCCGGTGGTTTGGGTGCGGCTTTTCGTGTCATCTCCTCTAAAATTCCGACATTGGACGAGCTGGATTTACCGAAGGTCGTCGAACACATGATCCAGAGTAATAACGGTCTGGTTCTGGTAACAGGTGCGACAGGTACAGGTAAGTCAACGACGCTAGCTGCAATGATCGAAAATCTGAACAGCAATCGGCGGTTAAATATTATTACCCTGGAAGACCCGATTGAATTTATTTATGAAAGTAAAATGTCATTGGTTGTTCAGCGTGAGGTTGGTAAACACGTTGACAGCTTTGCAAACGGTCTGCGTGCAGCACTTCGTGAAGACCCTGATGTTATTCTGGTCGGCGAGTTGCGTGACCCGGATACCATTTCATTGGCGATGACAGCTGCAGAAACAGGTCATCTTGTGCTGGGTACATTACACACGTCATCGGCGGTCAAATCACTTGACCGGATTGTCGATGCAATGCCCTCTGAGCAAAAAGCGCAAACGTCTACTTTTCTTGCGCAAAATCTGAAGGGCGTTATTAGTCAGAAACTGATCAGAACAGCGGATGGACGGAGCCGCAAGGCTATTGTAGAAATAATGGTCAATGTGCCGTCTATTGCGAGTTTGATTCTGGGTGGCAAGGCTCACCAGATCCCCTCTGTATTACAAACAGGTTCTGACAAGGGCATGCAATTGATGGATCAGGCGTTACTTGATGCGATAAACAGAAAAGAAATCGATCCGGATGACGCCTATCAGCATGCTACGGATAAAAAATTATTTCAGCAGTTTGTAATGAACCCCGACATTCTTCCCCCCATAGACTTATCGGTTAGATAAGATGAACAAAAATACCAATAAACGTATCGATGCCTTCCTTGAACTCGTGGTGGAGCAAGGCGGTTCTGATTTGCATCTGGTATCTGGCAATGCCCCCCGGATGCGTTTATTTGGTGACATCTATCCCATAAAATATCGGCAGCTTAGTGAATCAGAAGTATATGACCTGTTATTTCAGGTTATGTCAGAGCAGAAAAAGACAGACTTTGAAGAGCATGGTAGCGTGGATTTTTCCTATGAGGTGAAAGGTTTATCACGTTTCCGTGTTAACTTGTTTCGCCATGTGGGTGGTGTTGGGGCAGTATTTCGAATCATTCCTGAGCAAATACTGAGTATGGACGAGTTACACCTGCCAACATCGCTTAAAGTGCTTTCCAGGAGTAAAAAAGGCCTGATTCTTGTCACCGGCCCAACGGGTTCGGGTAAATCAACCACACTGGCATCCATTGTTGATTTTATTAACCAGGAACGTAAAGGCCATATTATTACTATCGAAGACCCGATTGAGTACACGCATAAAAATAAAAAGTGCCTGATAAGTCAGCGAGAAATTGGTACGCACACACCCAGTTTCGCCCGCGCACTGAGGTCTGCATTACGTGAAGATCCTGATGCAATTCTGGTCGGTGAAATGCGTGACCTGGATACAATCAGCCTGGCAGTAACGGCTGCAGAAATGGGTATACTGGTATTGGGAACATTGCATACGAATAGTGCCGCCGCTACGATTGAAAGAATTATCAACGTATTTCCACCGGGCGATGAACCCTACATAAGAACGATGTTATCGACTTCATTGTGCGGTGTGGTTGCGCAGCGTTTGGTCAGGTCGCTGGATAACCGTGGAAGACTGGCCGCCGTTGAAGTATTGGTTAATAATTCTGCAGTTGCTAATATTATTCGTGAGGGGCGTCCCGAGCAACTCGATACGGTTATACAAAGTAGCGCGATGCAGGGAATGCAGACACTTGATCATGCATTACGTCGAATGGTAGATGAGAAACAGATATCGGGCATTGAGGCGTATAAACACGCTAATAATAAAGCATTGTTTGAACAATATAGGCTTTTGAAGGACGACGTATTTAGTTAAGTACGGATTTTGTAATTGATTGTCTGTTAGAAGGGTATGATATCGTAGGGTTTTAAGACTCAATTATGATTAAAGATTAAAGATTAAAGATTAAAGATTAAAGATTAAAGATTAAAGATTAAAGATTAAAGATTAAAGATTAAAGATTAAAGATTAAAGGTTAAAGGTAATAAAAATGACAGCAAAATTAATCATGACATTGGATGGTGCTATTCTTCGGGAATATCCCATCACCAAAGACAGTTTTGGTATCGGGCGACGTCATGGTAATGATGTTCAGGTTAATGACATGACTATTAGTGGCCGGCATGTTTTGTTAACTACAATAGGAATAGATACATTCGTAGAGGACCTGGGTACAACTAATGGAACGATGGTGAATGGTAATTATGTGAGTAAATTATTATTGATGCATGGTGACATTATTCAGGTAGGGGCCCATCAGTTTACGTATTTCACACAAGAAGACATGGATTATGAGCCCACCATGTTTATTAAAGCGGAAGTAGATGAAACCCGCATGATTAATCCGGGTAAGCCGCTGAGTGATGAGTTAAAAGGCATGCCTCTCGGTGCGGCTAAACTACTCAATGGCCCTTGTGCCAATGTTGTTATGGAAATGCGAAAACCTGTTAACACGATAGGTTTTAAAGGCAAGACACTGGCCTCGATTGCACGAGGTCTGGAAGGTTACACGATAGCTATTTATCAGGGAAAATCTCCGATTAGCGATAAAGATATACCGCTGTTGAACGGAAAACCAATTACAGATGAAGTTACGAAACTAAGTGAACACGATATTATTGAAATTTCCAGGTTCCAGATGGAGTTCATCTATGTAAATTAATTTATTTCATGGGAAAACTACCGGATGGATGATGATTAATATTACTTAATTTTTTACATATAACCATAATATAAAAGATGTATATAGCTAATAAATACTTTTTTTTTACTTTTCACAGCTCCCTGATTTATAAGTAATTATTTTTTTAAATAAAATAACTCTTTGTTTTTATTAGCAATAATTTAAGCTAAATAAATTAATTTTTTTTGGTTTTACCCTTGCAAAAATTACTGTGGCGTTCACAATTATTGAACCAGATAGTGATGTAATATAAGATATCTCTAATATTCAATACAGGAGCTGTTCATGTTTACGTTTCACAATTTTCCTCTGGTAATAATAATTTCGTTGGTTGTTATTAGCTGGCTGTCATTTTTGTCAGTTGTGCTGTCATAATTTTCGGCGTAAGTATTATTTGCTCAATAAGGCCCCGCAAGGGGCCTTATCTTTTGCAGGCAGAAATTATTTATTTATTTTATGCTGACTTTTAATGTCATCAATAGCCTGTTTGGCGGTAGATGAAAAATTCTCGATGAAATGTTTATTTTTGAGTACGGTGTAGTCTGAATTGCTATGACGGCTTGATGGTGTGCCTTTTTCCTTCGATGTAAGCAACATGGAGTATGTGTGGCGCTTAAGGTCTTGTGAATGATTTAATGCCGCGATGAGGGCTATTCCATTTAAAACAGGTGCTTCGGTATTTGTTATAAGTAAATCATGGTGTTCTATCAAGAGTACTTTTAGTGCATCGTATCCATTACGATACAGGCTCAGTTTAGCAGGGTATTCAGAAAAGATTTCTTCAGCAATGTTAATGATGGTTTTTGATGTCTCAACAACCAGAATTTTAATATTTTTCTGTTCGTTTGTTGCTGATAGTTTAGCCAGCTTTTTTTCTACTGCAGAAAATTCGTTTTCATTATTAATAATTTGTTCTGTTGCCTGACGTAACAGGTCAGTGAACCTGAGCAGGCTATTAATCTGATCGGTACTGGCAGATTTATCATCACCAATTTGTGTAATCCGGTTTTCAAAATGATGTGATACGGTACCGAGGATATGAAGGTTATGCATGCCAGCACTTCCTTTCAGGCTGTGCACAGTTCGATACAACTCCTCAAATGTTGATTTGAATTGATCAGTGTTTTCAAGCTGGAGTATCAGGGATTCCAGAGCATCGATACGTGAAGGTATCTCAGCTACATATTGCTGTTTTATTTGCTCAAGTAGATTACTTATGTCTTGCATGAATCAGTAGGGTTTTTGCACTATTATTTGTTGATATAAGGCTTATCGGCTAGGCAATGTGGAGCTTTAGATGAATATGAATAAAATAATTATCAGTCGTCTTCCTGCCCGTGTAGACATGTCATTATTATTTTTGTGGGAGCGAGGGCAACAAATTATCTATAAGAAGGGGCATCAGAGAAAATTGATCACATAATAAACCCCGGTAAGTTTAGTTACTTACCGGGTTTATTGTCTTCGTGGAACAGGTGTTTCAATAATTTTACTGAACGGTCAGGTTTTGTTTGAGCTTTTTAAGCGCATTTTGCTCAAGTTGTCTGATGCGCTCAGCAGAAACACCAAATTTTGCAGCCAGTTCGTGCAGGGTTTGTTTTTTATCCTGCAGCCAGCGAGCACTGAGTATTTCCTGGCTACGTTCATCCAGATCGCCAAGGGCTGCTCGTAAACGGTCAGCGTTATAAGATGACCAGTCGCAAGATTCAATCTCGGTAGCCGGGTCTGCATTATCATGTTGCAGAAAAGCTGACGGGTTATAGTAGTTTTTCTCATCGTCATCATCAGAATAACCATCAAAACCGATATCCTGCCCACTCAGGCGAGACTCCATTTCCAGTACCGTTTCGGGCTTGACACCAAGGTCATTTGCAACCATCTTGACTTCTTCATGGCTCAACCAGCCCAGGCGTTTTTTAGAGCTGCGTAGATTAAAGAATAATTTACGTTGTGCCTTGGTGGTAGCAACTTTTACGATGCGCCAGTTACGCAGGATGAATTCGTGAATTTCAGCACGGATCCAGTGCACAGCAAAGGATACCAGGCGTACGCCACGATCTGCATCGAACCGTTTGATAGCTTTAAGCAAGCCAATGTTGCCTTCCTGAATCAGGTCAGCCAGCGGCAGCCCATAACCGTTATATCCGCGTGCAATGTAAACGACAAAGCGTAGATGCGGCATGATCAGTTGTCGGGCAGCCCCAAGATCATTGTCTTGCTGTAATTGAGTCGCAAGCGCGTGCTCTTCCTCGGATGTGAGGACGGGGATGGCATTAACAGACTGAATGTACGCGTTAATGTTGCCTGTCAGTACATGCATTGTTTTATCGAAAGTATTGACACTTAGCATTTTGCTCATTGATTTACTCTCCGTGGTGCATTGATCTATATGTTCATTTTAGCACTCATTGCTATAGAGTGCTAATAATTAGAGGGGTAAGATCAGAGATAGTTCAGAAATAATATAGGGTATAAATAAACAATTAAATCAGTATCTTACTGGGCATCCTTTTGATTAAGGAAGTTAAAAATACCAGAATCCATGTCAGGCATGACCATCGTCTCAATACAGCTGGCAGAGTGTATGCAGATACAGTTTCTACCCGCATCTTTGGCGGCGTAAAGGGCTTTATCAGCCAGTTTGAGTAGATTATTGAGGTTGATAGCAGGATGGTCAATGCTGGATGCAACCCCGAGGCTGATAGTGATAGGGACATTAACCGGATTCAGGCGTTCAATCTTGCGGCGAATGGCCTCTGCTTTCATTTTTGCAGTTTCGATGCTGACGTTAGGCAGAATAATCGCAAATTCCTCACCGCCAAAGCGCACAATCACCGAGTCATCGGAGAAGCTTTCATTCAAAAGCTGGCCAAGTCCGGCCAGCACATGGTCGCCCGTGATATGCCCCATATTGTCATTGATGGCCTTGAAGTGATCGATATCAATTAAAAAGACAGCAACCGGGAGATTGTTTTCGTCATTAACAAATTTTTCACCATTATCGAGCAAGTAACGTTTGCTTTTAACGCCGGTAAGGCTGTCTGTAGCAGCGATCAGGCGCATTTCCTCAGCTTGACGACGTAATGCATTAAATTGTTGCTTGATGAGTAGTAGCGAGTAGATGCGTGCCAGCAGTATTTCTTCAATAATAGGTTTGGATACAAAATCATTTGCGCCGGCATGAAATACTTCGGCCTGTTTCTCGGGGCTGTCGGATACGGTGACAACCAGTACGGGCATTTCCTGGTGCGAGTAGTGCAGGCGTGTGCGCACAGCATGGAGCAGGTCTCCACCAGTCATCCGTCCCTTTAAATAGAAATCGGTGATTATGATATCGAAACCACTATCGCCATCCGGGGATTGTTTTGCACCATTTTCAAGTAATTCCAGCGCATGTTCTGCATTGGTGGTATGGGTAATCTTTAACCCGTGTTTTTCCATAATATGGCGAGTCACCATGGCTGCGGTTTTACTGTCTTCAATGTAGAGTACGCGCCCTACGAGCCCGGCAGTACGTCGGGTTATACTTTTAATAAAATCAACGAACTTGTTATAACCTTGCGACTTATCAAAATAATCAGTAACACCTGCTTCAAAACCTTCACGCAGCAGGCGGTTATCAGCATCACCGGAAACAACAACGATAGGGGTATAACGATGTGATTCTGACTGACGGGCATTCCGGGCCAGATCCAGTCCGTCCATATCCGGGAGCATGAGCGAGGTAGTAATAAGATCGTAATGCTCGAGGGATAAATGAGCCAGCGCCTCTTCACCATTACCGCAGGTGATGATTCTGGTATGAGCCATCTCGGCCTTCAGTATTCTGGAGATAATAGTACGGGATACCTCGGAACTATCGATGACGATAATGCTGATATTCTTTTTTATAAGAGACTGTTGCATTTGTTAAATTTTATATAGTTGTCGTTAAACGACAAGCTTGTGCCTTTTAAAATGATTTATATTGGTATTATTAGCGATCAATTTAAGTATTTATTTAATAAAGATACTAAAAATTCACTCCTGAGAACATAGATAACCACTCAAATTGAGTAATAAATATTTCTCATGAAATTAGTATGTTATTTTGCAGGGCGGTATTTATTCGTAACTATATGTTTTATTTGATTTAACTTAAGCGGGTTCAATTTCGTGCAGATGTCGGCTTACGGCGACCCATGAGCCAGATAATCCTAGAATCAGGCTGCTGCCAAGCAAAATCAGGGAATTAATTGCATTCATTGAAGAAAGTGTGAAGTTACTGCCATAGAGTCCGGCAAGTTGTTCAACGGGGCCTGACAGTAAACCCAAGGATATGTTTATCAATATCCATGAAAAGAGTCCACCTAGCAGCCCGTACCAGAATCCTGTGTACAGAAAAGGCCGGCGTATAAATGCATTGGTTGCGCCGATGAGTTTCACGATAATAATTTCATCGCGCCTGCCCTGAATGTCGAGTCGAATGGTATTGCCTATGGTGAGAAGGACGGCCAGTGCCAGCAGGGCTGCAATGACAAGAATGCCACGTTCAGCTATTTCCATCATGGTGTAGAGTCTTTTTACCCATTGCAGGTCGAGTTGGGCGATGTCTATTTCGGGTAACGAGCGCAGCTTTTCTACCAATAAGGCTACCTGAACCGGATTGTTGTGTGCCTCGGCTGGCTTGATAATCAATACAGCCGGTAGCGGATTACCCTCAAGTACATCCAGCGCTTCACCAAAACCGGACAGTGAGCGGAATTCGTTCATGGCTTCATTGCGGCGTGACAGTACATGTAATGATTCAATTTCAGGCATCAAGCGTAGTCGTTGTCCGGTTTCTGCGGCCTGTTCATCGCTGATGTTAAGTTTGGTAAACAATGAAATTTGTGTTGCTCCGTTCCAGCCGCCACTGACTGTTTGCATGTCTTGTAATAACACAATCATTCCCATGGGGAATGCCAGGGCAATGCCGATAACAGCAATTGTCATCAGGTTGGACAGGGGGGCACGATAGAGCTTACCCAGGCTGGAGATGAATACCTGTGCATGGTTGATCAGGTAGGCTGTTAACCGTGACGCGGGTTGACTGGCATCAGCAGCGCCGCGGGCCTGATTTAGAGGACATGTTCATGTTACTAGTTCCGCAACCGTTTTTTCAGATATGCGTCCCTGATCAAGACCAAGCACGCGGTGATCCATTTTCTTGATGAGTGAAATATCATGCGAGGCAATCATGACGGTGACGCCAACCTGATTGAAGTTTTCAAATATTTGCATGATCTCCCAGGACAATTCAGGGTCAAGGTTACCGGTGGGTTCGTCGGCCAGTAACAGCGGAGGTTTGTTAACAACCGCGCGGGCGATGCCTACCCGTTGTTGTTCTCCGCCCGAGAGCGTGATCGGGTTATGTTTTTCCTTTCCGAGCAAACCGACCTTGTCGAGGGAGGCACGTACCCGGCTACCTATTTCCTGATGCCGGTAACCGGCGATAATCAGTGGCAGGGCGACGTTATCAAATACCGTTCGGTCAAATAATAATTGATGGTCCTGAAAGATAATGCCGATGTTACGGCGCATGAAGGGAATGCGTCTTTTGCTGACACGTGCAAGGTTTATATTATTGAGCAACGCTTGTCCGCGAGTGGGTTTTTCAATCAGTGAGATAATTTTTAACAGTGTGCTTTTCCCTGCACCTGAGTGGCCTGTGAGGAATGCCATTTCACCATCATCAAGGTCGAAACATACATCTGACAAGGCATCATTGCCGCCAGGATATCGCTTGAATAGGTTTT
>JAADHQ010000054.1 GCA_013151795.1 Gammaproteobacteria bacterium
CATAAAATTTATGCTTCTGAATAATTGGCTGCACGATAACCTGTTAGACGTCGCTACGCACATCCGTGTGCTCTCGCGACATAAGCACATCCTTGTGCAAAAAAATAGCCCATCCATTGCTGGGTGGGCTTAATGCTGCGCTTTTGCGCTGCCGGAGGAGTCAATCGAAAAAACGTTTGATAACTACTATCACTATGCTAATCAGCGTGTCTGTATTACGTTGAATCGAGATAATAATATTGAGCGGTAATACATCTCAGGATCCTGCCCGTCGGCAGTGTTCACAACAACATACCAAACTGCTCGATTCGTCTTGTACCTTATGACCCAACTGCAACACGCCAATTAGCATAATGAAGTAATTTGTTATCAGGTCTTATAATATATTTAACGGCTATCAGAAATGCTTCTTTAATGTTTTTTCAACAAAATATGCCTGATATACCCCAGAAGGCAGGATTTAGTAATTAAACCTATGAAATGTTTAATAAAATTATTTCATGTTTTTTTAATGGAATTATTTTTAAAATAATACAACTGCACTGTAACTACTTGATAATATTTATTTTTTCTAAATTATCTTCAAATTCAAGTTTTGCCTTTTCCATCAACGTAATCAAGGTATTCTTTTCATCTGCCAGATCACTTGATAAGTTTTCACCTACCGCGTCGATGCAACATGAGTAAAACAGATCGAAGTGTTTCATCACTTCATTAACAGGTACTGCATTGCTGTCGCCTTTGGTTTTCGGTTCATTTTTTTCTTGTTCAAAGTTAACCTCAACATTATCAGCACGTCTGAAAAATTTTTGCTGGCCTGATTCTTCGTGATTTGCAACCAACGGACTGCTCTTCACATAACTGGCGCCCTTGTATTTAAATCTCTGACCTGCCTCAACACCTGAAAATTTCATATCCTTTTCCTGTCTCCAACGGATAAATTCAAATCACTAAGCCTGCCTGTCATTATACGAACAGTAACACTCTCAGAGATTACTTTAGTGTAACGGAAAGCAGGCGTGTTCGAACAACAGTGCCTGTAATTTCCAGGTACCGAATAGCGTCTTGCATCTTACAGCTATTGCGAAAAAGCGATAACGTCCTTGTTTAGATATCCTTGACCCCATTCAGGGTATAAAGGCCAAACTACAGCCAAGCGCATAACCTCAAGTATTCACGAACAGTTAACTGATCGTAAACTCTCCCTTGGGGATTCATTGTTATTATTATTCCTTTATGACTTAATCTAAAATGCAGTAGTCGTGCCAACCTATCTGATAACTAAACAAATTTAAAAAATCTTATCTATAAATGAATAAAATTAATTAATAAATCAATAATATACATGTATTCCCATGCTGCTACTGATAACATTATTAATGTTTATTATTATCTAACAATTTATTTCGACAGGTAGATGATTGCAAGCTACAGCAATGGTGATAATAAAACGGTGTATTTTGCATTATTTTCAGTAAAACCATACTAGAGTAGTATGGTAAAAAAGGGGCATAGATTAGAGATGCTCAGATTATAAAAGATGCTTAGTCCACAAAAAATAAAACACGAACAATAATTATTACACAGCAAGGCGCCTGTCATCACCGCTCAATAAAATATCAATTTCTTCCGGCTCTACAGGTTTGGAATAATAATACCCCTGCGCATAATCACATTTTAATATTTGCAACAGTTTACTGGCCTCTTCATCTTCTACACCTTCTGCCACTACTTTCAAATTAAGGTTATGGCCAAGATCAATAGTCGAACGAACTATGATTCCATCGTCGTCATCATCCATCATATTCATCACAAAAGATTTATCAATTTTTAGTTCTGATACTGGCAATTCCTTCAAATATTGAAGTGACGAATAACCTGTACCAAAATCATCAATAGCCAGACCAACACCCATTTCATCCAAACCATTCAGTGTCGTTTCTGTATAACTTGTATACTGCATTAATGAACTTTCAGTGATTTCAATAATAATTGTTTCCGCTGGGACTTCATATGTTTTCATTACTTCTTTTAAAAACCCTACCAGGGTCGGGTCACATAAGTCACGCGTTGAAATATTAATCGACATATTAAAATCAGGTTGCTTTACTTGCCAATCAGCCAATTGCTGAAGGCCGTTTTCTATAACAAACCGGGTTAACAATTTAATATTACCTGTCTCTTCCAGAATAGGAATAAACTCATCCGGGTAAATCAACCCTCGTGCAGGGTGGTTCCAACGAACCAATGCTTCAACACCTTCAACTTCCATTGAATGTAAATTAAGGCGTGGCTGGTAATGTATGCATAATTGTTTATTCTCGATAGCCTGGCGCACTTCTCCCAGGAGTTCCAGCCGACTTACACTATGCCCGTCCTGTTCAGAATCATAACATTCCACGCTTTCTATATTAGCTTTGGCAGAATACATAGCTACATCAGCACGCTGTATAAGAATATCAGGGTCATCTCCATGCTCAGGGAACATCGCTACGCCAACACTCATGCCTATATCAAAATGATGACCTTCAATCACGAATTGCTTTTGAACAAGTAATGATAATCGCTGGCCTATTTTAACTGCTGCTGCCTTATCAACACCCGGCAAAAGAACCAGATACTCATCACCGCCCATTCTTGCGACAGTGTCATATCTTTTTATACCGTTACGAAGACGCAGGGCAACTTCTTTAAGAATCTTATCGCCTATATGATGCCCGAGCGTATCGTTAATTACCTTAAAATTATTAAGATCTGCTAACAAAACTGCTACTGGTTCTTTCGTATGCTCTGCATTAACGATCGACTGATAAACACGATCATAAAACAAGGCACGATTTGGCAAATCAGTTAAGGCATCATGCATGGCCATATATTCCAGTGCATCACGTTGCGATTTTTGCTCGGTTATATCTTCCAGCACAGCCACATAGTGGGTTGTTTTTCCATCTGAATCCTTAACGGGTGAAACACGTTCTTTCTCCCATGTCAGATTCCCATCTTTACTTTTATTACAGACTTCACCCACCCAAACCTTATCGGCCTTGATGCTCTTCCATAACTTCATAAATACATCACGACCTGTTTTTCCTGAATCCAGAAAACTGGGCGTTTTACCTTTAACTTCTTCCAGCGCGTAGCCTGTGCGTTCAATGAACTGCTGGTTTACATACTCAATTTTACCGTCAAGGTCTGTTATAAAAGTACTACTGGAGTTTTGTTCCACCACCTGCGTTAGTTTAAGAAGCTCATCTTCATCATGACGTTTTTTAATGAATACGCTGCGTATCATAAAAACACCAATAACGATAAACAGGGAAATTAACAAGGCAACCACTTCCGTGGTCATGGCTGTTAGCCATTTACTTTCAATTGTGCCATTAGCACGTAACAAACTAATAGCACGACGTGATGCCATCAGAATGAAGGCAACCGATAATATACTCCACGCCAAAGCACGACCAGTCAACGGAATTAACCGCAGTGCCATGAAAGCTGCGAGCACTTGCAATAGAACGGACAACCAGAGTACGTTCGATAAAATCATACTGTATGGACCTGTTTAGTTATTATAATTAACTGTTGTTATTTTAAGATTAACTTTGTGTCGTTATTTTTAGGTATTTCATGAATTTATATTATAAACCCTTATAAATCAAACGTTCTTTTTATGCCGCCATGCAGCGATTCCTTCCACTTTCCTTGGCCTTATACATAGCAACATCTGCCTTTTCAAATGCAATATCAGGGGTGTCTTCATCAGAAAATTCAGCCACCCCGCATGATATTGTTACGCACACATCATCTCCTCGATAATGAAAACCGCAACCTTCCACTTCCTGGCGCAATTTCTCTGCCACGTTAAGACCCTCTGCGACTGTTGTATCCGGCATTACAATAACAAATTCTTCTCCTCCATAACGAGCAAGAAAATCTGTTTCACGAATATTATTTTGCAAGTGTTGTGCAACTGTATGCAAAACTTTGTCGCCGGCAATATGCCCGTAATTGTCATTAATTTTTTTAAACAGATCGATATCAATTACCATTAATGACAAGGATGAATGATAACGTTTCCATCTCATGTAATCCTGATCAATGCGCTCATCATAAGCCAGACGATTTTTTATTTCTGTCAACGGATCCATTAATGCCATCTCACGCTCTTTCATGACATTTTTTCGCAGTTCTTCAGAATCTTTTTCCATGTCCTTTATCTGTATATTCAGCTCAGTAATTTTTTCCTGTGATGTTTCATCTCGCTGTTCTTCATGATTCCTGAACTCACCCATATGTTTTTCCAATGTTTCAAGTCGCTCACGAACAACTATCTTTAATTGGTCAAGATCCGAAGCCTCATCAATTGATCGCCCCATATGCTGTATGTGATCATCCATTCGACCTGTAAATTCCTGAGATTTTAATATCGAGTGCTGATGATCCTGTTCAACACCACTAATAAAATTATCCAGTGTTTGCAACTGATCGGTTAATTGCGTTAAAAAAGTCTCCAGGTTTTTCTTTTCTTTCTGTGCCTGCTCTCGCATAGTTCGTATGAGACGGCTTATGCGCTCAAGTAAATCTGGCCACTCATTTTCACTAACACTGCCTTCAAGCTGATTCTGGATAACGCCAACTTCTTCGCTCATTTCACTTGGCAACTCAATACGTTCAAGTAACTGCAACAATATTTCGTTAATAGTCAAATCATCATCGGTAATCAAATTGGCAACACTCTCATGTTGCTGTGCTACAGGTAATGCTTCATTCAGAATGTTCGCAACCTGATGCGCAAGACGATCAAGCTCTTGCCCGACTTTTACATCCTGCAAACGCTGCTTCACTTTTTTCACATCGGTTTGATACGTATCCGGCAACAAAATTTCATCCAGCAGCGATTCAAGCACTGCTCTACCCGACAAATCAGGTTCGGAATTCATATCCAGGTCTACAGCTCTGGGGGCAATTTCTTTTTCAGGTGGAGCACTGCCATTTTCTGACAATCTTTCTTCCGTGCTGTCCTTGATCAACGTAAAACTGTGTTTTAGTAATACTACAAACTCATCAATAACTTCGGACGGGTTTTCATCATCACCCAGATGTTTGATTGATCGGGTCAGTGACTTTACTTCTCTTGCTGTACCTTTTGGCAAAACCATTTTTTCCAGCAAGTGCTGATATGCTTCAGATGCCGTTAGTCTTTTAAATTTTTTCTGTCTTTGCTCCACCTTCTCAAGCACACCCAGGGTGGAAGTTATTATTTTACGAATCTTGCTGCCATCTGAACCTTTTCGTAGCGCCCGGCGCAGATAATCCAGTTCCTTGTCCAACTCACGATCAAGGCCCACGAGCATAATACTCAGTCGTGACATGGCCGTTCGCATAATATTATCGAGCGATTCCCAGGTTTTTTCTTTTTGCTCAAGCTCTTCAAGGCTGCTAAAGTACTTCGCCTTCCATGCTTGCTCAGCTTTATCGGGGTTACGATTAAACATGATATATGTTTATTTTTTCCTGTTATTTCAATATGTTAATCACGGCAATAAAGTTCCGTCATAACAAAATATGCCAATATACTCATAGCATTTATCGGTAGTAGTAATACAAACTTGAGTATCTAACTAGATTATTTAAAACAGAGAAAATAAGGGGTTATTAACCGGGCGATTAAAACCCTCTGGATGAGGCGGACAGTAGCGCAGCTATGCTGTAAAAATATTTTATTATTATCAACGCTTTTACTAAATGGCCTGGTAATTAGCTTGATATTTTAATGGTATTAGGCAGCGTCACTTCCATAGCAATCGGCAGATGGTCTGAAAAGGTATGACTAAGGACGTGCGTCTTATCTACGCGCAGACTGGAAGACACTAATATATGGTCAATACTGCGCTGTGGACGCCAGCTAGGCCAGGTATGAAGGTTCTCCACCGGTTCATGCAAGTCTGATGTCATAAGTAATTGCTGGATCTCCTTGCTCTCCGGCTTGCAGTTCATATCACCCATTACAATAACATGCCTGAAGTCACTGGCCACCTCGGAAACATAGGACAATTGCCGCATACGTGCCTTTTGCCCGAGTGCAAGATGCAGTACGACAACCACAAGCGACTCACTGCCATGTCCAAAACGTGCAAACAATGCGCCGCGCCCCGGTAACATTCCTGGTAATTTATGATCAGATATTTCCGATGGCTTGAATCGGCACATCAGTCCATTGCTATGCTGTGCTATCTTGCCTAATTTTCTATTCGTCTGGTGAAACCAGAATGGCAGATTGGCCTGCATTGCCATGTATTCAGTCTGATTGACAAAACCTGTCCGCAGACTACCTGCATCGACTTCTTGCAGACCTATAATATCGTAGTCACATGCCATATTAGCAATCTGCTTAATATTCTCAAGGCGCTGTGAATGCGGTAATACCTGCTTCCAGCTTTGGGTAACAAACTGACGAAAATGATTGGTACTGGTGCCAGTTTGAATATTGTAACTCAAAAGCCGTAGACGGCGTCCGCCTTCAAATTTATCTTCCTGCTTGTTTGTTATTGCTGCGAGCATATCTTTCCTGATAATTTATTCTGTCACCAGTGAATCATTTCACCTCTAGATAGGGCAAACCATTTCACCTAATTTGTCGGTAAGCTTCAGATTTTCCCGATAATCGACCGGACAATCAATAATACACACCTGTTTACTTTCCAATGCTTCTCTCAGTATAGGCAGTAAATCTTCTGTCTTTTCTACTTTATAACCTTTTGCGCCAAAAGCCTCTGCATATTTAACGAAATCCGGATTATTAAAATTAATATTCGATTTACGACCGAACTCGTTCATCTGTTTCCATTCTATCAAACCATAGGCTGAGTCTGTCCAGACCAGGATCACAATAGCTGCATTTAATCGTATCGCTGTCTCGATTTCCTGCGAATTCATCAAAAACCCGGCATCACCCGTAACAGCAACTACATTTCGATCAGGGTGTACCAGTTTAGCGGCAACCGCACCGGGAACTGCAATGCCCATACTCGCAAAACCATTTGAAATAATACAGGTATT
>JAADHQ010000083.1 GCA_013151795.1 Gammaproteobacteria bacterium
CGTATTGCGTGGTTTCCTGCATCGGCCACGTATAAAAAATCATTTATAAATAATAACCCCTGAGGATTATTAAATGCTGAATTTTCTCCACTGCCATCCAGTAGGCCAGCTGCGCCAGAACCAAAAACTCGCGTTACGCGGCCATAATGGTTAATTTCAAGAACACGATTATAACCACTGTCACTCACATACAAATATGATTCTGTCACACAAATCTTACCCGGGAAATTGATAACGTCTGCAGGTTCACGGTTTGGACGGATACTCAATGCTTCCAGATTGATTATATTCTTTTTCTCTGCCACCTCCAGGTATCGCCTGATCAATCCATCAAGTTGCTTGCGCCTGCCAACACCACGCAAACACCCTACGACATAACCTTCGGCATCAATAATGACAATAGAGGGCCACGATTTTATCGCATATTTCGTCCACACACGTTTAATCGAATCTTGTGCGACAGGATGTTTGATGTGATAACGGTTTACTGCTTTTACGACACTTTCTACTTGCTGATTGCGTGGAAACTTGGGGGAATGAATGCTGATGACGGCCAGCTTATCTCTGTATTTATTATCAAGATAATGCAGGTCATCCAGGGTATGCATACAGTTTATACAACCGGCGGTCCATAGATTAAGTAATACAACCTTGCCTCGTAAGTCAGCAAGCTTTACAGGCTCATTGGTATTAATCCATTGAAGTGTGTCTGGTAGTTCCGGGGCGCGTATTCTTGCGTCTGCCATGCCTTACCCTTTAATTTGAAAAATCTAGTGCGAGCACCTTTATATATCAGGTGCTCAAACCATTTTCTATCATGCCATGTAAAATAGCCAACCGCGTTAATTCAACATCATTATCAACATTCAGTTTTTCAAATAAACGATGTCGGTACGTGCTGATTGTCTTTGGGCTCAAACAAAGCCCGTCTGAAATTTCTTGTGAATTCTGTCCCTGTGTGATCATCAGCATAACTTGCATTTCACGTTGTGAGAGAGAATCAAAGGGTGATTTATTTGCACCTGGCATCATCGATAATGCTATTTTTTGTGCAATATTGTTCCCTATGTACCTGTCACCTTTATTAACAGCATAAATAGCATTAATAATTTCTTCCTGCCCACAGTCTTTCGTGAGATAACCTTCAGCACCGGCTTCAAGCAACCTTGTAGGGAAAGGCTCACCGGCATGAACAGTTACCACTATTACCTTTATACCCGGCTCTATCTGTATTAATTTTCGTGTTGCCTCCAGCCCACCAATACCGGGCATGTTTACATCCATCAAAACAACATCAATTGATTGATTTCTCACGTTTTCTATTGCCGTTTCGCCACAATCGGCCTCACTAACCACTTTTATATTTTTGGCGTCATCCAACAGGCGTTTAATACCGGCTCGAACCAATTCATGATCATCTACCAGCATAACCTTGATCATTATTCCCCCTAAAAAACCAATTCATAACAAATAATACTAATCTAAAAAAAATATATTTTAGCAACTTTACAATATATAACATCAATTTTATTTTCTGTGGCGAGCTTATTTCCAGTCACGGTCTGCCACAATATGAATACCAAAGCTTACTTATTAGTTCCTTAATAAACAATGCGTTATAAATCCCTTTGATTTGAATGTTATTAACCGTGCCTGACTATATCACCAATACATGGCAAACAGAAACAGACCCGGTTTTCTGGTTGGCCAATTAACTCACGCGCGTTAATTATTAATTGAAATGATACGGGAATATGCATCCTGTAACAGCGTGTTTACAGAATTACTTAAGTGTTATTCGACACTGTTAGAGCACCCCTCTGTTATGTTTTTATTTCTTAAACATTCAGGAAATATTTTAGTTTAATTTAAAATAAAGTCCGAAATACTCAAAACATTGTTATCTAATCCAGCTACTTCGCTGCTATGATTAGCACGAAACACGTACAGAATTTCTTGTTACACATGGATATATTTTAAGGGAGTAATAGACAAATGATTGATATGAAACAAATCAAGGAAAACGTTACCAACAAGATAAACCCTCAAAAAAAGGAAGAATCGATAAAGATAGAAAGAATGGATACTAAAATGACTAACAGCACTAAAATGGTTGCCGCTATCGGTGAAACAATACATATAAAAGGTGATGTATCTGGCTCGGAAAGCCTGGTCATACATGGTCATGTAGAAGGCAACATTGACCTGAAAGGCCATAACGTTACTATCGGTAAAAATGGAAATGTCGAGGCGAATATTATAGCCAACAATATTATTGTCGAAGGCAAACTCGATGGCGATATGAATGGCAATGAAAAAGTAATCATCAAGGAATCAGGTAATGTTCATGGCAATATCATATCGCCACGTGTCACGCTTGAAGATGGCGCTTTATTCAAGGGCAGTATTGAAATGGAGCCACGAAAAATAGAAAGTGTTACTCAAACCAGTGAGAACAAACCCGAAATTCCCAAAGAGAAGCCCAAGCGTATCAGCGCATAATCAAGCATCACTTATACTGATTACCCGCATGCATCGAACGTTATCGCTATAAGTTCATGGCTTTCATATCACTAAAACCGGTTGAGAAGGATTCTTGCGAGAGCAAAAGTCCTCTTCTCTTTGATGTTTTATCCAGAATAAATAAAAATGATTTTTATGAGATTCTGGACGTCGGCCCTGCCACCAGCACAAGCATTGAATACTTTAATAATTATCATTGCAAGATCCACATATGTGACTGCGTTACCAGCTTATGTGAAATGACAACTGAAACGCAGGACACGGCCAGTAAACTTAACTGCGCCTTTGCCAAGGCGCTGGGTTTATATAAACATCAAAAAAATAAAATCGGAATTATATTATTATGGGATTTACCCAATTATCTACAACCTGAAATACTCTCTGCACTGATACAATTTCTTGAGCAACATACCAGCAAAGAAACTATCATTCATGCATATATTCACACGGCAAGACTAATGCCTGCATCGCCTGCAATGTATAAAATCATCAATACAGCACATATATTGAAACAAAACAATTCAGACAACACTACCGACTGCCCAGGATATTATCAGGACACATTACATAAACACATGTACCCGTTCAGGGTCATGCGTTCTGTACTACAGGCCAATGGTATTCAGGAATATTTATTTCATCGGAAAGGGTTTAATACATAAATACACATAATCAGGGCAATCAATAATAAAACATAATTGCTACGAATATATTTACTCACGGCTACACGTTAATAATGATATAGACCAACTTGATAACCGCCAGGACGCCAAGGGCGCCAGGAATTTACGCAAAATTAAAAAACATGGCGTCCTTGGCGTCTTGGCGGTTCAAAGAAAGTGGCTCTTATCCTCATTAACTGTTAAATGGATGTGCGCCCATGAGAATATCGCAATAAAATTATTCCGGACAGTAGTGCGCCTATACGGGAATGACATGTTAACGAAACAGTAGTGATATTTACTTAAAAATTTTCGCCTTTAAGTTACCAGTAATTTAAAAATTCTCTTACCTGACTTTCTGATCAGGCGACCAATATATTGAGGATAACTGATATCATCCGCTAGCAAGTCAATGTAATATTTAATGCTGTATTTATCTCTGGATGATGCCAGCCCCTTGACTAGCAGACGCATGGAAAATTCAGGGTATATTAAATGTTTAACGAAATTTGCATGACTGAGAGTGCGCGTTATTTTTTTTAATTTCTTCTTGTAAAAACGGTACGCAGATTCAGGATCATTTATATTTTGTGCTTCAATGATTGATTGGGCTGCAAATTGCCCGCTCTGCATCGCGAAAGCGATACCTTCACCGGTAACAGGGTCAACCAGACCTGCTGCATCCCCTACGAGTAATTTACTACCCTTGCCCGGTTTTTTACTATAGCGTCCAAACGGAAGATAATAACCTTTCATGTCGATGTCTGCTGACAGGCCGAGATCATTTTCAAGAAAGTCCTGAAAGACTTTTTTGATATTCGGGTTATATTTATATAAGCCAACTATGCCGACGGTTAAACGGTCTTTCTTTGGAAAGATCCAGCCATAACCCCACTTGATAGAACCACAATAGATCTCTGGCACATCGACTGACCGAGCGAAATCCTTTCTATCAATTTCAGCTTCCATTGCTATAGCATATCGGTTTTTATCGAATGGTTGAGATAATAACTTTTTGGCAACAATACTCCTGACACCGTCTGCACCAATAAGATATGTTGCCTGATACTGGTCACCTTCTCTGCCCGTTACGGTATTGGTTTGTCCATCCAGTTCTGCGATATCAAAACCCTGAACAAAATCAGCACCTGCTTGTTCAGCCTTTTGGGCCAGGTAGTAATCAAAATCTACCCGATAAATAAAATGAATTGGTTTGTAATCATCGAGTTTATTCAGGTATTTATCTTTATGATAAAAAGCGAGGCCGTGTGACTTGTATTCAATAATCTCTTTATCCCACGGGCTTCCAAAGATGTCTTCAAACACCTTCTTGCTACGACCTGACAGGCCACCTGCACATAACTTGTCTCTGGGGAATTTACTTTTATCGATCAGAACGACCTTAAAACCTTTATTTGCCAGAAGATAGGCCGCTGAAGAACCCGCAGGCCCTGCCCCTATTATAATAACGTCATATTTTTTAATCACTCATCACTTCCTGGCATTTCATACACTAACAGCATGAAATACTACTACAATCGGATTAAAAGCCAAACTGCACACAGCTACTTAAGTCTTCTCTTGATGGAAATTAATTAACCGTAAGTGTATTTATTACTGATTCAGGTGATTGATACTAATCATGTAAAAAGCAGCAATGACAACTATTCCATAGTTAAAGGTGCAAACTCTGCACCTTTAACTTAACTATAACCATTGCTAGTGAACATCTATCATCTGCACTGTTCCGTCTGGCAGGATCTCGGCCATTGCACCTTTCGGCTCATCCAGAAACAGGGCTGCTACAGCCGCTATGGCAATACTGCAGCCAATCGTGATAAAAAATACCGATGGTGAAACGAAAGAGAAGACTGTTAAAAATAGTACTGCACCAATATTACCGTAAGCACCGACCATGCCTGCAATTTGCCCTGTTAAACGTCGCCTGATCAAAGGAACCAGTGCAAACACACAACCCGCTGCCGAACCCAGAAAGAATGACCCGGCCATTATCACAACTACTGCAAACGCAATTGGCCAGTCACCATTAATTTGTGCCATGGCAAAGAAGCCAAATGAAGCACCTATCAATAAAATTACTAATGATTTTTTTCGGCCAAATTTATCACTGATCCATCCACCGGAAGGACATGACAAAACATCAATAATCGCAAAACTTGCACCAAAAATACCAGCAAGTGCTGCAGGTATCAGGAAAGTGTCTTTAAAGAACAGCGGTAACATGGAAACCACTGCCAGTTCCGAACCAAACGTAACAGCATACGCAATACTCAGGATAGCCACTTGTTTGAAATTGTATTTCAACATATCGGCAACCGGCTTTTCGAATATCTCTTTATTAACCTTGTAGATATGCATTGCCTGAAACAAATAAAGACCTGCCAGCACTGCGTAAATAGAATAGGCAGCTACATCATTTAATAACCCTAGCAAACTCACTTTCCAGGTCAGTACACCCATCGCGCCATACATGGGTATATTCATCAACAAATAAAAATAGAAATCACGTTTACTGGTAACTTCCAGGCCACCTGATTTATTAGGTTTGAAATAAGTAGAACCGACAGGGGTATCAGTTACCGATTTATAATAAATAACCGCATAAATTAAAGCAATAACACCCGTTATGCCCGTTGCATATCGCCAGCCATCATCACCACCAAACAACAATGCAATAGTAGGCAGTGTCATTGCTGCAACCGCAGAACCAACATTACCCATTCCCTTGTATATACCCTCTGCCAAACCCAGTTGTTTGGCCGGATACCATTCACTGATCATGCGAATACCGATAACAAAACCCGCACCTACAAACCCGATCAGGAAACGAGCCATGGCCAGGGCTTCAAAACTGGTTGCTGTCGCAAAGAAGAAACTCAGCCCTGCCGTTAAAAATAACATGGCCGAATATGTTTTACGTGGGCCGTAAACATCCACCAACATACCCGTAATAATTCGTGCAGGAATGGTTAGAGCAACATTCAGGATCAGGAGCGTTTTAATCTGATCATCAGTCAAGCCCATGCTTGTCTGTATAACAGACAATAATGGAGCATGATTAAACCAGACCAGAAATGTGACAAAAAATGCAAACCAGGTGGTATGTAGAATCTTTGCCCTGCCCGTGAATGAGAGAAAGTTAGCTCTCATACTTGTATGACTCATTTGTTGCTCCAAATTATAATATTAATGAAACGTAATATAGCAATATCCAAGCCAGATTACACAACATATTGTTTTTTATATGAAAATATTTATCATGACAAAATACAATGCACCAATTTCAATCATGTTGCACCAAGATTGACTAGGCACATGCCACATAATACTGAAAGAACAGGACAATTATAGAGTTTATTATTTTAATTTATTTACTGCTGTAAATACTTCTGTATCAGGATGAAATGCATACCAGGCAAACCAGAAACTGATCACTACAGGTATTTCATTACCGTTGTCTGAAAATACCTGCACCCTGCCATGTTTTTGATCAAAAACTACCCGCAGACTGCTGCCACCGACATTATCCAGTACATCACCCTCGTGTTTATTCAACTCAATAAACGGATAAGCCTTGAAATGCCCGTTAATTTCCAGGCCTGCCACCTGCTCCTTAGGGTGATATCGCCTGCTAACATAAGCAAGGGGAAAATAAACACCATCAAGTTTGCTGTATCCCGGATACGGGGTTCGGGAATAATCACGGCTAAATCCTGTGTCCTGTGAGAGCAGTACAGTTTGTGGATAACGCTCACGCCAGTCACCCCAGCTTGTATGCTGAACAGGTAACATCTTCAATACATTACCCTTCAATGGGCCGCTAATTGCCTTGTGCAATAATTGTGACCACAATGAATTAGTCTGCCTGTCATACAGCAGCATATCACTGTTATAAAGCAGGCCCGATACGCCAAACTTTACCGGTTTGTCGTTAACCCTAGCCGAAAATGCCATTCCACTACCGCATAAAGGGCACCAGCTAATCGTTACAGACGCGCTTCCAAACCGGTCATTTACTATTTCATGGTAATTCAGAATCCGCACCGGGTAGGCGCGTTGGATGC
>JAADHQ010000093.1 GCA_013151795.1 Gammaproteobacteria bacterium
GTACTTGAAGAATCCGGCAGTGAAAAAAAGCCGGGTTTTCGTGAAATATTGTATAAGCCTGAATATGATTTAATATTACAGGCAATCGTATTGCCGGTATTGCGTGTATTCCCTCATCTTAATAAATATTTTTTGCGCAATTTATTATATGCCGCATTTCGTTATTCCTCATTGAGTGAACTGTTGTGTATTTGCCAGCAACATATAGACCTTGAAAAAAATATGCCCGTTGCTAACCGCGTATACTGGCTGAGCACAGCTTACCTTTTATCTCCTGAAGAACATGAAACCATTTTATTTGATTATGTAGGCCGAACGCGAGAAAAGGCACTGCCTCTGCTTGATTATGTTGATGCATTAATGAGTAGTGGTGATCAGCGATTAAACATAACCAGTGATATGCTGGCAAACCTCATCTATATGGTTGCACCAAAATTCAAACCCGTCAGGGATAAATTTGGAAACCTGGATGATAATGTGCAGAAAATTATTCGTCTGTTTGATGCCCTGCATAGTGATAAAAGCACTTCAGCCCGGCAAGCTATCAGTAAGTTAAGAAAGATTCGGGTGATGCGGTTATATTCGGACTATCTGGGTTAGCGGCCAGCAAAAGGTTCTAATTGGTAATATAGCTGGCCTGAATTTAATGTGTTCAGGTTTAACCTGCTGTATATATTAAAAAGATAGCAATAAAATTCATTTGTTGTGAACAAGTCGTGGCCAATAGATTATAACCAAAACAGACACTATTATAATTATATGCGGGGCAGGTTTAAAAATGCGGTTTAAGAGTTGGTTAAGATGAACGATATATGATTATGCAAGATCTGAATGGAAAGAATGATGGATAAAGCCACGCTCGAAAATAAACTCGAAAGAATACGCGACAAGCAAGAAAAGCTTAACATCGCCTGGAAGAAAACCGGCAATAAAGAATTATTACAATTTTTTATTGATATTATGCCCAAAGTCCTGAATGTGGATCGTTGTAGTATTTTTATTCTTGACCCTGAAGAAGATCAGGTCTGGTTGCAATGTGGAACCGGGCTGACAGAAAAACAGGTAAGGGTTCCAACAAGGGGTTCCATTGTAGGCAGGGTGATTTCCTCAGGTAAGCCATGGTTAGACATGGAAATGGAACTATCAGTAGGTGAACATGATGTGGTATCCATGCAAACGGGTTTTATTTCCCGGAATACTCTCTGTGTGCCGGTTTTCAGTGTTAGTAGTGAACGTGTTACAGGTGCGATACAGGTATTAAATAAGAAATCCGGTGATTATACCGACCAGGATAAAGCGTTGCTCGATCGCCTTGCATATCAATTACAAATGAATATCGAAAGTATTTTTTTGCGACAGGAAATGGCAAAAATTTCAGTCGAAATGAGCAATAAAATCAAGAAACTGGAGCGAATGTTGCAGCAGTCCTAGCGAGTTTTTTAAACAGGCCGTTAAACCTTTTTATAATACAAGCTATTCAGATCAAGTTAAGCAGCCTCTGCCGTGCGAATGCATTTTTCAATTTTAGTAAAAATCTCACCGCGTTTAAAAGGTTTGTTCAAAAAGTCTTTGGCGCCAATTTTACTTACCCAGAATTCCTGCATGGCCTTGTGATCACCGCTCATCATGATGATAGGTATATCTGAAGTATCCGCATTATTTTTGATAATACGTGTAGCCCGAAAACCGTTAATACCAGGCATAATTACATCCATGAGAATAAGGTCAGGGTCTTCTTTTTTAGCCAGGTTAATGGCTTCCAGACCATTGCTTGCAACGATGGTATTGTATCCATCCTGTTCAAGTATTTTCTGTAATGTAAAAACGATGGTTTTAGAGTCATCAACAACCAGAATAGTTGAACCATTTAGATGATTGTTCCTTGCGCGTGCGCGACGCTCACGGAATACGGATGTTCTTGAAAAAATATTTTTTAATCTAAAGCGATCCATGGTGAAATCACCCCCCTTGATTCTTATTATAAGTTACTCTATCGAATTCGATGTTTATCTTCAAGGTCAGCAACCACCCTTTTGGCAACTGTTTGTCGAGAATGAGACATTGGTCAGGTAATAAGTGTGGATTTCAGCTTTATTAGCCAAAGTAATGCCATCAATGGCTTAATCCAGGGCATAAAATAATCAGAAATAACGATGGCAGAATCAAAAAAACAGGTATCAACGTCTGGATTTCCCGCTGTAAAATGAGTGATTTTGAAAACGGGTGATTCTTGTACCGGATTTTTTACCGCAGAGGACGCGGAGGTTCGCAGAGAAAAGCATATATTGGTGATAAGACCACCATTGTTGTTATAAAAAGCGCTGTAAAATTTCGTCTTCTGCGGTAAAATATTTGTCTTGGCTCATTTTGACTGTAAAAGGTTAATCGGAAATAAATTAAAAGTTAATATGCTAAAAAAAATTCAGAAATTTTATAATCAGTTTTTGCAACCCGAGTCCGCCGAGGTAGTTGATACCGAGCATCAACTCAGGCTTGCAGCAACGACATTGATGGTTGAGGTAATGCGTGTCGATGATCAGAAAACGGATGAAGAAAAGTCCGTGCTGATGAATTCCATTATGGTGAGATTCTCCATTGAACAAGAAGAAGCCGCAGTATTATTGAGTTTGGCAACTGAGGAATTACATCAAGCTACTGATTACCACCAGTTCACTTCACTTATTAACAAAGGGTACGATCAGCAACAAAAGCAGATGATCATTGAACATCTATGGCAGGTGGCCTATGCAGATGGTGAGCTTGATGTATATGAAGAGCATGTCATCAGAAAGATTTCAGACCTGATCTATGTTGCGCACAAGGATTTTATTCGAATAAAAGAAAAAGTACGTAATACTTAATAATGTCAGTAATGGCGCCAGGTGGCACCATTACTGAACAGAGCATTAATTCTCGTGACGAGAAGGCTCATTAGCCTGGCTGACGCGTAGATCGCGACCCATAAATTCAGTTTCATTTAATTGAGCCAATGCTTTTTTCGCGCCACTGACATTCATTTCAATAAAACCATATCCACGAGGTTTGCGAGTGACCTTGTCAGTCATTAGTCGAATTGAAAATACTTCACCACATTGGCTGAATAAATTTCGTAATTCACGTTCAGATGCGCGGAAAGCAAGGTTGCCAACAAATAAAGTCTGTTTCTTGGTTGTAATGTTGTAAGGGTTATATAAAAGAAACAGCCCCGTCGTTAATGAAGCAATGAGTGCGCCTGTACCAACCGCTAATGCGAACAGATGATTGGCAGCAAAACCTGTAAAATCGATTAAAGTAAAGACCTGTAACCCCGCAAAACACAGGATAAGCGTAATAATAATAGTAAAAGTGATAAGTTTAAAAAAGTTATTAGACATAATGTTTAGTTCCGGATTTCAAAGATGGACGGTTAAAAAAGAGACGAGCGAATTATAGGGAGAAGCCAGGTCGCTGTATAGATCAGAATGACATATTTCCGGTTTTTATTTCAGGTACGTATCGGGATAAGGCTGATTATATGAAGATTCAGTAATAATCTAAAATATATAAGGTTATTTAGTCAAGATCAGGTTCTTTCATATACTATTTTTCCAAAAAAGATACAATTGAACGCGACCAACGACTAAAGGGCAGAGATGTCGTTCGTCGTTCGTCATTCGTCAAAGACCAAAGACTAAAGACCAAAGACCAAAGACCAAAGACCAAAGACAAACAACGACCTATGAAAAAAGCCCTCTCAATCCGCAACCTACACAAAACCTACGATAACGGTTTTACTGCCCTCAAAGGCGTGGACATTGAAGTTGAGGAAGGAGATTTTTTTGCCCTGCTAGGACCGAATGGTGCAGGAAAATCAACGATTATCGGTATATTGAGTTCATTGATTCGCAAAACAGCAGGTGACGTCAGTATATTGGGGTACGATATAGATACTGATTTTGAGAAAGCCAAACGCTATCTGGGGCTGGTTCCCCAGGAATTCAATTTTAATATTTTTGAGCCAGTGGTTGAAATAGTTGCCAATCAGGCAGGCTATTTTGGTATAGAGCGTAAAAAAGCATTTGAAAATGCAGAATTTTATCTTCGTGAGCTAAGCCTATGGGATAAACGCAATGAACAGGCCCGAAATTTATCAGGTGGCATGAAAAGACGTCTGATGATAGCCCGTGCGCTTGTGCATAATCCCAGCCTGTTAATACTGGATGAGCCCACCGCAGGTGTAGACATTGAAATCAGACGGAGTATGTGGGCATTTTTGCGCCGCATTAATGCCGAAGGAACCACCATAATCCTGACAACGCATTATCTTGAAGAGGCCGAGAGCCTGTGCCGAAATATCGCTATTATTGATAATGGCGAGATCGTTGAAAATACAAGCATGAAAAACCTGTTAGGCCAGTTACACAGTGAAACGTTTGTTCTTGATTTAATTAACCCACTGGATAAGGCACCTGTCATTGCAAACTTCCCGGTTACATTACGCGACTCAGGTACACTGGAAGTAGAAGTTGAAAAGGGCTGCAATATAAATCATTTGTTTGCTGCATTGGATGGGCTTGGCATTGCTGTCAGTAGCCTGCGCAGCAAAACCAATCGTCTTGAACAATTATTTGTTAGTCGGGTGAAAACAGGCCAGTCAGTTAGCGGAGTTAAATTGTGAGCTGGCAGGAAAAATACATTGCGCTAAAGACCATAGTAACCAAGGAATTTCTGCGTTTTATACGCATATGGCTGCAAACCATTTTGCCACCGGCAATAACAACAGCCCTGTATTTTGTTATCTTTGGTCGGCTTATCGGCCCTCAAATCGGACAGATGCAAGGTTATGATTACATGGATTATATCGTTCCCGGTTTAATCATGATGGCGGTGATCACTAATTCCTACGCCAACGTAGTGTCATCATTCTATGGCTCAAAATTTCAGCATAATATTGAAGAATTACTGGTGTCACCAACACCGAATTATATTATTTTGATAGGTTATATTTCTGGTGGCGTTTGCCGAGGACTCATAGTGGGTATGGCTGTAACACTGGTAGCCTGGTTTTTTAGTGACTTGAGCTTTACAAATATACCGGTGATTATCTCAACCGTATTGCTGACGTCTATCCTGTTTTCTCTGGCAGGGCTGATCAATGGTGTGTATGCAAAAAGTTTTGATGATATCTCCATTGTACCTACATTTGTGTTAACGCCGCTGACGTACCTCGGTGGTATTTTCTATTCCATCGATATGTTGCCGGAATTTTGGCAAAATGCATCTTTAGCAAACCCCATCTTATATATGGTTAATGCATTTCGATATGGCTTCCTGGGCATTACTGACATTTCCCTATTTACTTCGTATTTTATTATTATCACCTTCATCGTTGTTTTATACCTGTTTTCTCTTTATCTGCTTAATAAAGGCCACGGTATCAGAAACTAATATTTTCAAGATACCGGTGACCTGGTCGTTAACCTTAATTGAGAGTACTTATTCATTAAGCCAGCAACGGATTCCTTGAAAAAATATGGAAATAATCAAAAAGCAGCCCTTTCATTTATTACGATATTTTCTGATAGTTAGTATTGTCAGTATTCCGGTTGCCAGTTATGTGCTGGGCAAGGTATTCAGAGAAAATGCTATTGGCAACCTGGTTAGTCTGGGTGAAGATAAAAACATAAATATAGCCAGAGTTGTCGCAAATCATGTTTGGCCTAAATACAGTAAACAGTTTGAACTGCTTGGTAATATGCAGGCAGAACAAATGCGTAAACAGTTATTTATGTCCGTGTTGCAGAAAAAGGTAGAGCAATATATCAAGCAAACCTCGGTCATTAAATTAAAAATATATAACCCCGAAGGGAAAACGCTTTTTTCAACTGCAAGCGATCAAATAGGGATAATAAAAAAACAAAGTAAACCTCTAGATGATGCAATAAAAGGACAGACCGTAACAAAGCTGGCATTCAGGGATAAAATTTATGCAATGGATGAACTGTTAACGCAGCGGAATATACTATCAACTTATTTACCTATCTCGGATACAAACAGCGTTATCGGCGTAATAGAAGTTTACTCGGATGTAACAACGCTTTATGAAAAAATAACCAGTGAACATAATGCAATCGTTACCGGTGTAATTTTCGTTTTGCTGGGGTTGTATGCAATTATTTTTATATTTGTATACAGAGCTGATAAAACGATAAGACTCCAGTGTGTAGAAAAGCAGCATGATGAAGAAAAAATAAAATACATAGCCTACCATGACAGCCTGACCGGGCTAGCAAATAGAGATCTATACCGATATAAAGTAGAAGGGGCCATAGAGCAGGCAAAACGTAATGAGAGCCTGGCGGCAATATTATTTATTGATCTCGATAGATTCAAACAAATTAACGACAGCCTTGGACACAATGTAGGTGATGAATTACTCAAACAGGTAGCATCAAGATTACTGGAATGTGTAAGGACAAGTGACACCGTTGCGAGGCAAGGCGGAGATGAATTTACAATCCTGCTTGAAGGTGTCAAACATGTTGACGAGATAGTACAAGTCTGTAAGCGAATAAACGCATCAATCAGACAAACATATAAAATAGACGGTAATGAATTATTCAGCTCGGCCAGTATAGGCGTAACCGTTTATCCGTTTGATGATCTTAAAGTTGACCACCTGCTAAAAGATGCTGATACAGCAATGTATGAGGCAAAGGAGTCAGGGCGAGATAAATACATATTCTTTTCAACGGGCATGAAACGTGCAAATGTAGACCAGATTATATTAGAGCAAAAACTGCGTAAGGCACTGGAAGAAAATGAATATATAATTAATTACCAGCCAATTATTGATCTGCGAACAGGTGATATGACAGGCGTTGAGGCTTTATTGCGGTGGGACAGTCAGGATTATGGTGTGGTGTCACCGGTAAAATTTATACCCTTACTGGAAGAAACGGGCGTAATGGCAATAGTTGGCGAGTGGGTAATGAAAGCGGTTTGCGAAAAAGCAAAGCAATGGCAGGATGAAGGCTACGACCCGGTTACCGTTGCTATTAATATTTCTATCGTCCAGTTCAGAAAAATGAATTTTGTAAAAACGGTAGAAGAGGCACTGGTTCAGAGCGAACTGGAGCCGCAATATCTTAAACTCGAGTTAACCGAAAGTTTGCTGATGGATCAAAGTGATACCTGTGTTAAAAAATTACTGGCAGTACGCGCTCTGGGTGTCAGTATAGAAGCAGATGATTTCGGTACAGGCTATTCCTCTCTCAGTTATTTAAAAAGATTACCGATTGATATTCTGAAAATTGACCGTTCATTCATAACAGATGTACATAAAAGCAGTGATAGTGCAGCCATAGTAACGGCTATTATGGCAATGGCATATAGCCTCAAGCTGGACGTAATTGCAGAGGGTGTAGAGCAGATAGAAGAATTAAGATTCCTGTCCGCACTTAATTGTAATCTCATACAAGGATATTTATTTAGTAAGCCACTGTCTGAAAGCGATCTTAAAAATGTTATGTCTGACCCCGATTATTTCAGAAACAAATTGCTGGAAATAAACGAAAATAATACAGCCATAGCCAGCTAAACCAAATCAAACCCCCATTACCCCTCGGT
>JAADHQ010000153.1 GCA_013151795.1 Gammaproteobacteria bacterium
CCACCATGAAACATCCAGCCGTTCATTTCCTGTGCGTTCATCCCAAACGGAACCGTAGAAAAAAACTGAAAGGCTTCGTTTTTGCCTTTCCAGTAATAAGCAGCACCATGGCCTATCTGTGCCGTTCCGTTTGCAACTGCATCAAACACCTCAAACGCAGGGACGAGTTCCTTTGCCCCGTACACGGTCACATGCATTCGCCCGCCACTCATTTCATTGATCATTCTGGCGAGTGTGTTTGCACCTGTTCCCAAACCAGGAAAATCTTTTGGCCAGGTCGTCACCATATTCCATTTATATTCAGTTTTACGTTTAGACACTGCACCAGTAGCAGGGGCCTTGTCACTTCCACACCCACTCAGCAGGGTACCTCCGGCAACCGCACCCACACCAAGTTTGGCCACAAATTCACGACGTTTCATTTTTTATTCACCTTTTATCTTTATGATGTCAATTCTGACTCCGATCATAGCCCGAAATGTATGATAGATCATCGAATAAATTACTGGATATAAGCTAAACTTATCTGAAGACAATTAAACAAGAAAAGTGGCAGGATAATTGCTTACCTATACAGGAATGACAAAATACTGACTCTATTTTTTCACAGGTGATTATGCCTCTAAGACAATGCTTGACCGGCTTATGAATAAACGCTTAAGCCAGCACAGAAACAAGCTTACCGCTTTGATTAGCATGACATTTTTACTGACCCCGCTATTCAGCTTATGGGGCACGGTATTTTTTGGCCTCATTCAGTGGCAAGAGGTTTTAGCCGTTCTGCAATTTGGATTATTACCCACCTTTCTGACTGGAATGCTGGCGTGGGTCGTGATGTATTTCTGGCACTTCCTTGATCCGGTCGTCCATCAACTTGAACGTGACCCTGAAAGTTACGGCCAGAAAAACAACAGGCTGGCAATTACCCTGCACAAACGCTTGCAGCGTTTCAATTTGTCTTATTGGGGGCTGTTTGTTTTATTTTCCATCAGCATGCCCATTATTTATATCTACAGCCTGAACAATATTGGCATTGGTTATGATTCTTCCTTCATCGGGATGTTTTTCAGCTTGCAGCTCACTATTTCCATTCTTATCGCTATGCCTGCGTATTTATTTGCCCAGGATACCATCAGCAAACTGGCCGAACTCACCGGCCTGTTACGAACACAAAACAGTATTCACTCAAAACTATTACTACTCGCCGGTTTTCTGCCTATCCTGACTTATACATTGTTACTGGAATATTACTGGCTAAACACAGGTGCTATTGAACCTGCCACCTTGTTTATCTGGGGCGTACTCACCGCCATTACCATGCTGGTTACCTTTTTATCTGCACGTAGCTTGCGCCACTCGCTTGATGCAGTACAAAGCGCATTACACAGCAGCGGTGCGGTAACCAATGAGTCACTTGCCAGCCTCAAACCGCAATCAACTGACGAAATCGGTTTTCTGGCACAAACATTAGGCCGGGTATTTCAACGACTTAATGACCAGGAAACCCATATTCGCGCCATTATTGATAATGCGGCAGAAGGCATCATTGTTACGGGCAATACCGGATTAATTGATACCTTTAATAAAGCGGCTCAAGATCTTTTCAATTACAGCAGTGCCGAAGTTCGAGGTAAACCCCTCTCATGGATCATTCAGGATATGCTGGAAAAGGATGGCTCGCCAAAACATCTGTCTGGTCGTTACAAGGTGCAGGGCATCAAACGTGATAACAGCCACGTTTCCGTATCGGTTTGCGTAAGTGGCGTATTGCTGAGCAGTAAACCGGTTTTCATCTACCTTGTTGATGATATTTCAGATACCGAAGCCGCCCTTGAAAAAATGCAGAAGGCCGAAGCCATGTATCGTGACCTCGTTGAAACGGCACATGATCTGGTATGGAGCATGAACACTCAAGGTGAATGGATATACCTGAACAATGCTTCAGGAAAATTATATGGATACACGCCGAAAGAAATGATTGGACGTAATGTCAAAGAATTTCAACACCCCGATTTTGCAATTCAGGAACAGGAAGCTTTTGAAAAAATCAGTCAAGGGCACGAGCTTTACCAGTTTGAAACCACACACATTGATCGTCATGGCAAGGCTATTCACCTTAGCCTGAATGCACGATCAAAAACAGATAGTGATGGTAACATTATCCGCATTACAGGTACCGCACGCGACATCACCGCCACAAAGGAATACCAACGCCAACTCAGTTACCAGGCAGAACATGACGCGCTGACCGGGTTGTACAATCGACGACTGTTTCAACAGGAACTTGATCGTGTTATGGCGCGAAATACACGTAGCGCCTCTACATCCGGGTTGTTATACATTGACCTTGATCAGTTTAAATACATCAACGATACACTCGGCCATGCTGCCGGTGACAGACTGCTGATTGAAATCAGTAACATGCTAACGGTCAATGCCCGTGAAGGTGATTTGCTGGCGCGTTTTGGTGGCGATGAGTTCACCTTGCTACTTTATAATATCGAAGTGCAAAATCTTGAAGTGATTGCCGAGAACTTCAGACAATTATTCGATGATTTTAAATTTTATAATAAAGGTAATGGCTTCAGCATCTCTTGCAGCATTGGTGCAACCATTATTGATAATACAACGCACAATTCTGAAGAGGCCATGTCACATGCCGACCTGGCCTGCAACATAGCTAAAACACGTGGGCGAAATTGCGTGAATATTTATCGCCCCGAAGACCGTGATGAAGAAGGCATGGCCGATGACATGGGCTGGGCCGCAAGGGTAAACGACATGATAGACAGGGATCGTTTTATCCTTGCCTATCAACCTGTCGTTGAAATAAAAACAAAAAAAATACTCAATTATGAATTATTATTGCGCATGCCTGCAGACGATGGAAAAGTTATTCTCCCCGGCGGGTTTATGCCTGCTGCCGAACGTTTTGGCCTGATTCACAAACTCGACAGCTGGATGATAAAAGCCTCATTCAAAAAACTGAACGAACTTGCCACACAAGGCATAAGAGAAAAATTCAGTATCAACCTGTCTGATCGCGCACATGAAGACGCGAATTTACTCACATTAATAAAAGACCAGTTAACCGAATACAATATCAACCCGGAAGACATTACTTTCGAAATTGGCGAAACCGCCGTTATCACTAATCTGACGGCGGCTACTGAATTTATTTCATCTTTAAAAGAACTTGGTTGCCAATGTGCACTGGATGATTTTGGCTCCGGGTTCTGCTCATTCGGTTACCTTAAAGATTTACCGGTAGACATTATAAAAATTGATGGCTCCGTCATTCAGGGGATCGTCACTAACCCTGTTGATCGTGCACTGGTACAATCCATGAACACCATGGCGCATGCCATGGGTAAAGTAACCATTGCCGAATGCGTAGAAACAGAAGAAATTTTAAATAGTCTGATTGAGCTGGGTGTAGACTTTGTGCAGGGTCATCACCTGGGCAAGCCCATACAAAAACCTGAGTACATTAATTCAGAGACATCGGTGCAACAAAGCTGTTTACAGTGAACATGGCTTAAATAGCCTGGCTACCTTTTTTGATCGCGACCATAGGTCGCTTCCCACATACAAAAAAATTCACAGCACAAACTCTGCACAAAAAATTATTCTAGACCATTTCCAGATTGGCATATGCCAGCACCAGCCACTTACTGCCTTCAAAATCAAAATTAACCTGTACCCGCGCAGAATTACCCTGGCCCTCATAACTTAACACAACACCTTCACCGAATTTCGGGTGCGCTACCCGTTGACCTAACGCTAACCCCTCGGGTGCTTCATCTAATGAGCCATAAGCAGAACCGGTTTGCGCCATACTGACTTTTGGCCGTACTTCTTCAATCAGTTCCTCTGGTATTTCACTCACAAAACGTGAAGGCCGTGGATACATGTTATTACCGAAAATACGCCGTTGCTCTGCATAACAAATAAACAATTGTTGTTCAGCGCGTGTCATACCGACATAACACAGACGGCGCTCTTCTTCTAATCGCCCGGGCTCTTCAATCGAACGCTGATGAGGAAACAAACCCTCCTCCATGCCGCATAAAAACACCATAGGAAACTCCAGACCTTTGGCCGAATGTAACGTCATCAATTGAACGCAATCTTCCCATGGGTCGGCCTGACCTTCACCTGCCTCAAGGGCTGCGTGCGACAGAAATGCTGCCAATGGCGTCATATCCGCATCGTCTTCTGATCGTTCAAAGTTTCGGCCTGCCGATACCAGCTCCTCCATATTTTCTACGCGGGCTTCACCCTTCTCACCTTTTTCTTTATTGCGGTAGTATTCAATCAGTCCGCAATTCTCTACCACCAAAGACACCTGTTCATACAGATCAAGATCATCAAAACCATCGGCAAACGACTCAATAATCTCCTGAAATTTTAATAATGCACCGGTAGCCCTTGCAGGCAACATCTTTTCAGCGATTGTCGTGGTTATTGCATCCCACATCGACATATCACGCTCGCGTGCGATCACTCGCAAATGTGCAATACTGCGCTCGCCTATCCCGCGTGTTGGCGTATTAATAATTCTTTCCAGTGCGGCATCATCATGACGATTTTGAATCATACGCAAATAAGCCAACGCGTCTTTGATTTCTGCACGCTCGAAGAAACGCAAGCCACCATAAACACGATAGGGTATACCCAACATCATCAGCTTTTCTTCAAATACCCGTGACTGTGCATTAGAGCGATATAGAATAGCCGTTTCCCGACGTGCCCCACCCTGATCTATCCAGTCACCAATACGGTCAATAACATAACGCGCTTCATCTGTTTCATTAAATGCGGCGTACAAATGGATGAGTTCCCCGTCCTCACCATCTGTCCATAGTTCCTTGCCTAATCTGTCTGCATTATTGGTTATCAGGGCATTGGCTGCACCAAGGATATTGCCGGTAGAACGGTAATTTTGTTCAAGACGAATGGTTTGTGTATTAGCAAAATCGACAGAAAACTGGTGAATATTTTCAATGCGTGCACCACGCCAACCATAAATAGACTGATCATCATCACCGACAATAAAAATATTACCCTTGTCTCCCGCCAACAATCTTACCCAGGCATACTGTATGGTATTGGTGTCCTGAAATTCATCAACCAGAATATGTTTAAAGCGTGCCTGATAATGTTCCAGCACATCACGGCGCTGTAAAAATAACTCGTGGGCGCGTAATAGCAACTCGGCAAAATCGACCAGACCTGATCGTTTGCACGCATCTTCATAGACCTGATACAGCTCGATCATTTTTATTTCAAAGGGATCATTATCAGCATCGATATGCTGTGGCCGCAGGCCTTCATCTTTCTTTGCATTAATAAACCACTGCACCTGCCGTGGCGGCCAACGCTGTTCATCAACATCCATAGACCTGAGTAAACGCCTGATCATGCGAAACTGATCGTCCGAATCGAGAATCTGAAAAGACTGCGGCAGGCCCACATCCTGCCAATGCGCGCGTAACAAACGATGCGCCAGACCATGAAAAGTACCTACCCACATACCACCCGCAGGCACACTCAGCATGTGTTCAATACGACCCCGCATCTCCGCGGCAGCCTTATTGGTAAAGGTTACAGATAATACCCCGTGAGGTGACACGCCCTCTACAGATACCAACCAGGCAATGCGATGCACCAGTACACGCGTCTTACCACTACCCGCACCCGCCAACACCAGCAAGGAACGGTTATTTGCCGTCACCGCCTCGCGTTGGGCTTCATTTAAACCATCTAATATATTGGAAACGTCCATCCCATTATTTTATCAGACTCAATCGTTTAAATCAGATGTGATTAACCCCGCTAATCTGATAACCACCCTGCATTTCTTTAATCCAAAGATTCACTAACGCATCCAGAGGACTGGTTACACTTATACCCGGCTTATTCAATACATGCGTATATATCATCGTAGTAGACACATCAGAATGCCCGAGTAATTCCTGTACCGTGCGAATATCATAGCCGGATTCAAGCAAATGTGTTGCAAATGAATGCCGTAAAGTATGGCAAGTGACACGCTTGGTTAAACCAACATTTTTTGCTGCCGATTTAATCTGTTTTTGAAGATTGCTTTCATGCACATGATGGCGTCTTACTATTCCTGTTCTGGGGTCAGATGATATACGACCGGCAGGAAACACATATTGCCAGATTAAATCAATAGCAGCCTTTGGATACTTTCTTGTCAAAGCATCAGGTAAATAAACCTCACCATATCCTGCTTTTAAATCTTTTTTATGCAGTTCAGCGACACGATCAATTTGTAACCTCAATTCATCTGCTAAACTTGCTGGTAATGGAACCACCCTGTCCTTTCGGCCCTTGCCATTTCTTATTAATATTTGCTGATAGCCAAAATCAATATCCTGAACCCGCAGACGTAAACAATCCATCAAACGCATACCACAGCCATATAACATATTAGCCATTAACCGATATTTCGGGTTTTTAATACTCCTCAACAATGCATAGACTTCTTCTTTCGTTAAAACAACGGGCAGCCGTCGAGGGCGTTTAGCAAAAGAGAATTCGCCCACATCAATATTTTCCATATTTAAAATATAACGATAAAAAAATACCAATGCATTTAAAGCCTGGCTTTGCGTGCTGGATGACACATTCCGACTAACAACCAGATACTCCAGAAAACGTGAAATTGCACTTGATGGTAAAGCAGCAGGGTCACTAAAGTCATGGAATGCAATAAACCGGCAAAACCAACTCACATAAGCCTGCTCCGTCCTTGTTGAGTAGTGTTTAATCCTGATTGTAAGCACCAGACGAGTCA
>JAADHQ010000032.1 GCA_013151795.1 Gammaproteobacteria bacterium
ACTTCTGCTGCGCGACCTGCTGACCCCCACAAGCGCATGCAGCGATCAACTTCTGTTGCAACCACATCCCTGATATTTTTTGTCATGTTGGTATAGCTGTTGTCTACATTGGTTTTGGTGTTTTTCCTGATTTGTTTTGTGACTACATCGGACAGTGCAGTAAAACAGTTTATTTTAGCAACGCCGTTAGAAATCAGTCGGTGAAACTGATCATCGGATAACCCCGTGCCGCCATGAATAACCAGCGGTATTTGCAATGCTTCATTGATCTGTTTTAATCGCTGATAATCCAGACGTGGTTTACCTTTCATGCGTCCATGTACTGTGCCGATGGATACGGCGAGAAAATCGACATCGGTACGTTCAACATAGGCTTTGGCTTCAGCCAGTGAGGTGGTGGCTAATTCACCTGGATAGTGTTCAGCACCTTCACCTTCAATGCCAGGGACATAGCCAAGTTCACCTTCTACAGAAATACCACAGGTATGAGCAGTTTCCACGACATTTTTGGTTACGCGTATGTTATCCATTAAATCCAGATGAGAGGCATCCACCATGATACCGTTACAGCCTTGTTTGATGCCATTAATGGCTGAATTGAGGGATCGGCCGTGATCAAAATGAATGGCGACCGGTACCTGCGCGCGTTTTGCCGCAGCCTCTACCGCGGGCATGATCAGATCAAAATCGAAGTATTCAAAATGTGATTCGGCCATGCTGAGAATAACAGGCGCGCGTGCCTGTTCGGCCGCTTGCATGATGCCTTCCAGAAAATCCAGGCTCACGAGTTCAAATGCACCCACGGCATAACCATGCTGATAGGCATGTTGTAACATATCTTTCATGTCAACTATTGGCATTTATTGGTACTCGCTATTGCTATTGCTATTGCTATTGCTATTGCTATTGCTATTGCTATTGCTCATGTTTCATTACTATCATTAAATTCATTTAGTTGTGACTGCAGGTAATTTGCCATGTGCCGTAAAACTTTGTCATGCAGCTGATTGGCCAGATAATGATAATAATTTACAGTGCAAGTGACCGGAGTATGTAAACTACTACGATCACTGTCCTGAAAAGAAAGCCATGCCATTACAGGCAGGTCGTACTGGTTCTGATCCACGACTACCCAGCTATCATCTTCGATGATCAGTGTCATTTGTTTCATGCCCGGCAAGTCAAAACGTAGAGGGAACTGCAAATGTAATCGTGCGCGTCGCCACAGCCCATACAAGGGGGCGTCCACCTCATCAGTACGGGTTGCATACACTGGCATGTCGTGAATGCGGGTGACCATCATTAGCCTGTTAAACTGGCAAACAGCAGTGGCAATTGTTCGGGCAAGCGGTCTACATGTTCGATGATTGTGTAGTTGCTTTCACCGAAAATACGTTTCACATAATTGTCAGCATGAGGGTCGAGCGTTAAGCAGTAAGTCAGTACACCATTACTGTACAGCTCCTCGACAGCTTTTTTTGTGTCGTGACGCAAATGTTGTGGGTCCTGTTCATCAATATCTGCCGGTTCACCATCAGTGACCAGTAAGATCAGTTTGCGTCGTTCTGGTTGTTTCATCAGGTGATGCCCTGCATGACGAAGTGCGGCACCCATGCGTGTGGACAGGCCACCACTCATACCTGCCAGGCGTGATTTTGCATCGTCGTCATAGTGCTGATTAAAATCCTTGAATCGGTAATACTGCACATCATGGCGGCCATCCGAGGCAAAGCCATGCAGTGCAAATGGATCACCAATACCTTCGATTGCCGTGGCGACGAGTGTTGCAGCTTCTCTTGTCAGTTGCAGGATGGTTTTGTCAGAGTCACCGACGGTTTCATTGGTTGATTCAGACAGATCCAGTAATACAACTACTGACAGGTCGCGTGTTTTTAAAATGTTGCGCATGGTGATACGAGGGTTGGGTTGTTCGCCCATACGCAGGGAAATCATCGCATCGACTGCAGCGTTGATATCAATTTCATCACCATCTTCCATGCCACGTTGACGTTGAACACCAGCAGGTGTTAACAGGTCGATGATCTGCCGGATACGGTGGGCAATGGGTTTGTGTTCGGTAAGAATTTTATTAATATCTTCCGGGTCACCTTTTGACTGGCGACGTTCGTAGACGGTTGCCCAGTCTGGCCGGTGTAGTTGAATCTGATAATCCCATTCATGATAGTGATAGGGTTCGGATATTGCTTCTTTACCCCATTCTTCATTAAAACTTCTGGCATTGTCGGTCAGGTCGTCTTCATAGAAGCGCATTAAGTCCGAGCAGGTCCAGATTTCCTGTGCATCATCGCCGGCGAGTTCGCAATCGACTTCGTGTGCCATCATTAACGGGCTCACCTGATAACGAACCTGACTTTGACTGGCGGCCATGTATTCAATGCCCATGTCCCAGTTAATATCTTCAAAGTGCCAGATAATACGGTTGTCGTCGCGGTAGGGTATACGGTAACGTTCGAGTATTCGCAAACTGGGCACAGCCTTGCGGCCGGCAAACAGGTTGTACAGTTCCACACCCATCATCCATGAAAAGTGATTGTCATCCTGGTTAGCTTCGATTTCAGCATGAAACTTTGCAGCAAAGGTATTGATCAGTTCATCATCACAGGTAACGCCACTGTCCAGTAACTGCAGTGCCAGTTTTTCCAGCACCGGGATAGTTTCATGTTCTACGGCTTCTTCGTATTCTGCTTCCATCAGCGATTTCCATAGTTTCTTCAGGCCCGGGAAGCTTTTAATGGCTTTATATTCTATGCGCGCATCTTCGAGTAAGCCGATAAAAAACATCTGCGCAGGGCTGAGCTGTTCAGCCGACATGGAGGCGCTGGTATAAATCATGTGCGAAGCCATGTGTGCGGCAGTGGCACGATAGAGTTCCAGCCCGGCAATGTCTGCAATATCATCCAGTGCATCGGGCATGTATAAAATACGGTCTTCTACATAGGGACGAAAATCAGTGTAGTCGGCACCGGTGGGGCGCAAGAAGAAATCACGGCCCCACAGTGCGCGTAAATAGAAATTCAGTTTGCGCTGAACTTTTACAAACAATACACCACGCCGTTCTTTTTCGAGCATGCCACGACTGTCGGCAGACTCCAGATTAAAATAGGCAGTCAGGTTATTAAAGTCACGACGGTATGCCTGGGCACCAAAGTTTGCCCAGCGGCGTAAACCACTGAGTGTCAGTTTCGACAGGAGTTCATCGATGTGTGTCAGCATCGGTCGCAGACCACGTGCCGCCGTGGAGGCCAGTTGATGTATTAACGTTAGATAGCCGCGCACAAGTTGGGCATCACCCAGGCGTTTGGATACCGTTGGCAGGCTGGCAAACAACAAGGTAATGACTGCGCCGGATGTCATTGAGGAAACTTTCATCGCAGCAGTAATACAATCGGGAATAATGTCTTCGCCACATTCTTTGGCAACCAGTGGCATTTCTTCCAGATATGTAATCACCAGGTCATGACCACGCCCCAGATTGGTTAGTGCCTTTGCCCCGTCAATATAATCATCCAGCCCTGCCGGAGACATAATGCGCATGGCTTCCTGGAAGTTGCTGTCGAGCACATCTTTTACTTCCGGTGCAGCCAGCTCCAGAAACTCTGTGTAATCTTCAAGCTTGATAGATGACATGACTTGATCCCGATTAATAAAACAGGTTTAACCCAGAAATGTCTGTACCGCAGCATTCAGGGTATCGCGCATATCCGGATCGTCGGTCAGAGGAGTTACCATTGTAATACTACAGGCTGCCTCTGCATCTACACCTTTACTGATCAGCTGGCCTGCATAGACCAGTAGACGGGTAGAGATACCTTCATCAAGACCATGACCTTTCAGGTTACGAGCACGGTGAGCAATCTGTACCAGCTTTTCAGCGGTAGGCTTGTCTACACCGGATTCTTTGGTCACAATTGCAACTTCAAGTTCGGCTTCAGGATAATCAAAATCCAGCCCGCCAAAACGTTGCTTGGTAGATTGCTTGAGATCTTTCATGAGGCTCTGATAACCCGGGTTATAGGAAATAACCAGTTGGAAATCAGGATGCGCTTCAATCAGTTCACCTTTTTTATCCAGTGGCAACGAGCGCCTGTGGTCGGTGAGGGGGTGAATAACAACAGTGGTATCCTGGCGGGCTTCAACAACCTCGTCCAGATAGCAGATAGCGCCAATACGGGCAGCCGTGGTCAGTGGACCATCTTGCCATTTTGTACCGTCTTTATCGAGCAGGAAGCGACCGACCAGATCGGAGGCTGTCATGTCTTCATTACAGGCAACGGTAATCAGCGGACGTTTTAATTTCCACGCCATGTATTCCACAAAACGCGATTTACCACAACCCGTCGGGCCTTTCAGCATCATCGGCATGCGCACATCATAGGCGGCTTCGTAAAGCTCGATTTCCTTGCCTATGGCTTCGTAATAAGGCTCATTTTTAATGATGTATTGTTTTGGATCTACAGTTGTTTCAGACATATTGATACCCACTTTATCTAATTCAAAATTACTATTCTTCATCTCCGGTTTCGTGCTCACCAGACCAGCCAGCAGTTTTGGCTTTCTCAATGGCGCGAGCATGAATTTCACGGTGACGTGTTGCCAGGGGTTCTGGCAGCAGGCTGACCATGCAGCCATATTTGTCCCATTCTGCATTTACTTTTTGTAACAAGGCGTCTATGCCGGCCAGATTCCAGCCTTCACAGGTTTCTGATTCGTCAAGGAGTTCAAAGACCCAGGCATCGCGGATGATTTTGCCTATGCTGGTCATGCCACCATTGATATCTTTGTCGATACCGATGTATTTTTCGGGTCTGCTCATGAGTTCTACAACCTTACAACCTGGTTACATTGAATAGAAGCCGGGCAGATGACCCTGCTCAGCTGAGCAGGGCAACGCCACGGTAGTGCACGGTTAGATATTAAACCGTTTTACCACGATAGATTACCATTGATGCTCCGGCAGATTGCGCGAAGTTATCAAAGCCCAGTAAACGGACATGGTTATCGGGGTGAGCTGCATGGCAGGCTTCTACTTCTTTCAGAATGGCATCAACATCGGTTTCGCCAAACATAGGAAGTTTCCACATGTACCAGTAGTTGTCAGCTGCATTTTCAGGTTCGGTGTGTTCAATACCCGGGTTCCAGCCTTTGCTGACGATGTACTCGATCTGGGCACGCGTCTGTTCAGGTGTGAAAGTTGGCAGGTATGAAAACGTTTCAAACTTACGGCTTGCTGCATCGGCAAGGCTTGATTCATAATCTTGCATGTTACTGCTCCTAAATAATTAAATTGTTAAGTTCGGCAAAGTGCTATTAGCACTTTGCCGCCAGACCTTGCTTACTTATGGGCAACGTCAATCTTGTCAACAGTGTCAAACTCAAACTTGATTTCTTTCCAGGTTTCCATTGCTGCTGCAAGCTCAGGGCTATGTTTAGCCGCTGCAGTAAGAATGTCTTTACCTTCTTTTTCAAGTTCACGACCCATGTTACGAGCTTCAACACAGGCTTCAACAGCAACACGATTAGCCGCAGCTCCTGCAGCATTACCCCATGGGTGACCCAGTGTGCCGCCACCAAATTGCAGTACAGAATCGTCACCGAAGATGTTAACCAGTGCAGGCATGTGCCATACATGGATACCACCGGAAGCAACCGGTAATACACCTGGCATTGCGCCCCAGTCCTGATCGAAGAAGATACCGCGTGAGCGATCTTCCTTGACGTATGAATCACGCATGATGTCGATCCAGCCCAGGGTTGCTTCGCGGTCGCCTTCGAGCTTGCCAACAACTGTACCTGAATGCAGATGGTCACCACCTGACAGACGCAAGATCTTGGTCAGTACGCGGAAGTGGATACCGTGGTGCGGGTTACGGTCAAGTACCGCATGCATCGCGCGGTGAATGTGTAACAACATACCGTTATCCTGACACCATTGCGCCAGTTGAGTATTGGCTGACCAGCCACCAGTGATGTAGTCATGCATGATGATCGGTGCGCCGATTTCCTTTGCGTATTCAGCACGTTTCATCATTTCGTCTGATGTTGCTGCTGTTACGTTCAGGTAATGGCCTTTACGCTCACCTGTTTCTGCTTCTGCTTTATGGATCGCTTCCATTACAAAGTCAAAACGTGCTCTCCAGCGCATGAAAGGCTGTGAGTTTACATTTTCATCGTCTTTGGTGAAATCCAGACCGCCACGTAAACCTTCATAACAGGCGCGGCCATAGTTCTTCGCAGACAGACCCAGTTTAGGTTTGATAGTACAACCCAGCATTGGACGACCGTATTTATTCAGTATGTCACGTTCTTGCTGAATACCCTGTGGTGGTCCGTTACAAGTCATAACGTAAGCGATAGGGAAGCGGATATCTTCCAGACGCAGTGCACGCAGGGCTTTAAAGCCGAATACGTTACCGACCAAAGAGGTCATTACGTTAACAACCGAGCCTTCTTCAAACAGGTCTATCGGGTAAGCGATAAAGGCATAGAAGCAAGTGTCGTCACCAGGAACATCTTCGATGGCGTAAGCGCGGCCTTTGTAATAGTCCAGATCGGTTAACAAATCCGTCCATACCGTTGTCCATGTGCCTGTTGAAGATTCAGCCGCAACTGCTGCAGCAAGTTCTTCACGGGGTACACCATCTTGTGGTGTAATCTTAAAACAGGCCAGAATATCTGTATCTTTCGGGGTATAGTCCGGCATCCAGTAAGTTTCGCGGTATTCTTTTACACCCGCATCATAGGTTTTAGCCATTGTGATCTCCAGTGATTCAAAAAAAATGTTTAGCGCGGTTCGGTTTTTCCGCGTGTGGACATTATGGGTAAAGGGATGTATAAATAAAAATCAATAGTTTCTATAAATGGCATAGGTAATAATCTATAGTGTATGCAACCGCTGAAAACCTTATAAGACACGTCAGTTTGCGACAATTACAGATATTTGAATCAGTGGTGCGCCTTGGCGGCTATACCCGTGCTGCAGATGCACTGCACCTGACGCAACCAACCGTGTCCATGCAGGTGAAAAAACTGAGTGAATCGATTGGGCACCCGCTGCTGGAAAAGGTAGGAAATCAAATACTTACCACAGCTGTAGGACAGGAGGTTTATGCTTCAGCACAGGAGGTTCTGGGTAGCATGGCCGCTTTAGGCGAATCAGCTATTGCATTACAGGGTGTTGTGAAAGGGCCATTACGGTTGGCAGTTATCACCACTGCCAAGTATTTCATGCCCCATTTGCTGGGTGCTTTTGTTCAGCTGTATCCTGAAGTACACCCTATGCTCAAGGTCACTAATCGCTCTCGCGTTCTGGAACGGCTGAAGTCTAATGAAGATGATCTGCTTATTATGGGGCAGGTACCGATAGAGCTGGATGTGGAGGCCTATCCATTTATAGATAATGAGCTTGTCGTTGTTGCCAGTCCTGGTCATCCACTGACGAAGTCTTCCAATATCAGTCTTAAACAGTTAAGTCAGGAACGTTTTCTGGCCCGTGAGCCAGGGTCGGGTACACGACTGGCGATAGAGCGATTATTTGCTGATCAAGGTCTGGAAATTCAACCTTATATGGAATTGGGTAGCAGTGAAGCAATCAAGCAAGCAGTCATGGCCGGGCTGGGTATTTCGGTTTTATCACGTCATAATTTGCGACTGGAGCTGGCAGGCAATTATATTGCCATACTGGATGTGAAGGGTTTTCCATTATTTTACCGTTGGTATGCCGTGCATTTAAAAGGTAAAAAATTGTCCCTGGTATCACAGACATTTTTGCAGTTTTTATTACAACAGGGGAAGGAAATGATGCAGCAATTTCCATTGAGGCATGGGGATAAAACCTGAGCCTGGACTATATGTATTAAGCTTTAAATTTGGTGTGATGTATCCGTTTTTGATTCAGGCTATTCGATATCTGTACCTGAATACAAAGCAGCTGCCTTGTTCGTATCATAGATTTCAAACTGAGATTCAAAATATTTATAAATGTCAGTTACCGAGAGATCAACATCAACGGGCATTAGCCCGGGGTCTTTCTGGTCAACAGGGATTCCTCCTGTCATAACAGCACGATAATACTCTGGGTCATCCAGATGCCCGATGCGTTTAATCACTGACATAACATCGTTTATTGAATAGTTATAATTTTTCATCAGGATCATAAGATCGTACAGGTCTCTTGATTGTACTCTGTCAGCCAGCACCAGGGTTTTACTTGTCTTGAGCCCATCCATCCCCATAATGCAGAAGCTCATATCTTTACGTTGAATTTTTTCTGCCCGGGTATAAAATTCCTGCTGAGGGTTGTTTTTGCCACATGCAAAAAAAGTTACTTTGATGTCATTAATAACATAATCCCTGACGTGATCACGTAGAGACTCGCCTGTATTGATACGAAATTGTGATTCTTTTTGCGGGTCGGTAATCTCATGGACATGAAAGCCGTTTTGTTTGAGTCTGGAGACAAAGTGATTAATATCATCAGAAGGGATGCATCCATTAAATGAAGCAAAGTCAAAATCAAGACTAATCCGGTGGCCGATTTGCAGGGCGAGGGCAGTACCACCCATTAACGTCATGTCCTTGAGTTCAGCTGATTTAGCCAGCACATCAAATAGTGATTTAGTTTCATCGGTCAGGATCGAGACGTTAAGCGATAACATTTTAGATGGCAGCCAGCGCGATACCTTTTTTGATACGTCCAAGGTATTTATTTATTAATATCGATTGGGGTGTGTCAGCAAAATTATTTGCCTCCGCAGCAATTCGTTCAATGCCGAAATAATGAGCGATACTCAGAATATCATTAAATCGCGCTTTCTCGAGTACAAGGGAAATTAAAGTTGATTCATTCATTTCCGGGTTTGACCAGTCGTACGGAAATTCAAGGTTTAATCGTTTGGACAGGCGTTCAGTATGAACAGCCTGGGTTCGTCTGGGTACCACGGCAAGATCAAGCCCTGCAGCATGAAGGGCTTGCATCACCTTGCCCAGCTCAGCAGTTGATTTTCCCCTTTCAAATTCAGAGAGAAAGCGGACCCCATAAGGGTTATCCCTTGAGGATTTACGCAAAGACACGCCTGCTTTTTCTCTGCTGGCACGAGCCGCCGCACCCAGCTCCCGGGTTGTTCTTGTGACAATAATGTTTGAGAATTCATTCATAATATCGTTTATTTGTCTCCCGTAAGGGTAATATTAGCGAATAAATCTGTAATATTCAATGATATTGTGTCCCTTTCGGTAATTATATAAGTGAGCGTAATCCGTTTCGCTCGGAATTAATCAGAAGCCTCTCGTCAGATGCAGGCAGGTTGCATGTTAAGTAACTGTTGAATTGGGTTAGAATAGAGACAATATCCGTCAGCCAGAAATCACTGACAAGAACAATATAATCAATTATGGAGAGCAAGACATGGTGTCATTATTACGCATTTGTATTTTTCTTTTAGTCAGTTCTGTTTTTGCAGCGCCAGTGCTTGCAAAAAAAGATATCGCTGGATCAAAAGATCACCCACTCATTTCCCGGTATTCTGATAGCCATATTAAGAAATATAGCGAGACTGATTTTGACGAGGTAGATATTGCCACCGGCCCCGCTGTTTCAGGAAAACCAAGGCCTCCAGTGAAAACACTGGAAGCAAAAGTAACCACTGTTATCTATGAAACCAATACGAACAAAGAATCTGTTTTAAAGGTATTTAAAAATTATATACATTCGTTAAAACGTTCTGGTTTTAAAAAGATATATACGTGTTCAAATAGCGCGTGTGGCCCTGATTTTATAAAACAGCTATTGACGTTGACACCCAGAGTTAATCAATACCTTGGTTTTGATCCATGGAATACAAATGTTCGTTTGGCTAATTTCAGATATTGGTCAGGTAGCTATAAAAAAGGTAACAAGGTTGTTTATACAAACCTGGTTGTTAAGGTGCCAACATTCTCCAAATATCCGGTTCAGATAGCATTGGATATTATAGAGCCAAAAGAAATGGAATTAGGCCTTGTCACGATTGATTTAAATTCATTAACTGAAGCAATGAATACGACTGGCAAGGCAGTCTTGAAAGGGATTTATTTTGATCATAACCTGGCAGTAGTCAAGCCTGAGTCTAAAGCTTCTCTGGATGTTATTGCCGGGTACCTGAAAAAAAATAAAACTGTAAGTGTATATATAGTTGGCCATACGGATAATACGGGTGCTGACTTGCATAATATGGGGTTATCAAAAAGGCGCGCTGACGCTGTCGTTGCGAAGCTAATGTCGGCCTATAGTCTACGAAAGGAAAGATTTAAGCCGCATGGTGTTGGTCCTTTAGTGCCTGTTACATCCAATGGTACTGATGAGGGACGTGCCCAAAATCGCAGGGTAGAGATTGTATTAATGTCTCGATAA
>JAADHQ010000003.1 GCA_013151795.1 Gammaproteobacteria bacterium
ATGTTATTTCGTGATGCCGATGGTTGTACCTTTATGGATACAGAGAGTTATGAGCAATATACCGTGCCTGATGATGCCCTGAATGATGAGCTTCCCTATCTGTTTGATGGCATTGAAGGCGTTCGTGCCTTGATATCCGAGGATGTTATTCTGGGCATCGAATTACCCTCTACGGTTGCACTGGAAATTACAGAATGTGCCCCAGGGATGAAAGCGGCCTCGGCCTCGGCAAGAAACAAACCGGCGACCTTATCAACGGGTCTGATTGTACAGGTACCTGAATACCTGACACCGGGAGAGGTGATCAAAGTGAACACGGATACAGGTGAATTTATCTCGCGTGCCTGATCTTTGCAGGGTTTAAAAGCCGGGTTAAATTTTATGTAGCAGCCTGCGGGATGATTTGTTTTTCAAAAGCATTAAGATCTTCCTGCTTGTCACCAATAATAGCGATGCTGCCATTTTTAACAGGGACGATAATGCCGCTGAAATTATCTTCGTTTATGGTTTGCCTGCTGCTGACCTTTTCGTCGGGCATTAATAATATCGTTAATGGAGCCTTTTTCCCTTGAATAACAATATGCGCCCCGATTGAACGGCGTATTTTACAGGTTCCGGCATAATGAATACGTTGCGATGAAATATTTATTTTCATGTTGAACGGTTTGATTATCTTATCCAGTTTAGTCAGTTTGATATTTTTTCTGTCTTGCAAATGATGTGGCTCGGCCTTGATGTGCGCCAGCGCAATGTCGGAAACAGAGGCAGGTGAGTCGGGGTACATCAAAGACACGATAATACTGGTGGTCAGCACAATGCTGGCAGCCACGGCTCGAAACCAGTTGCGTGCCCTGCGTTGTTGCAGGTTTTCATGAATACCTTTTGTGAGCAGTATTTTGTTAGCCAGGCCATCAGGCACAGGTACTTTCAGGGCAGAAAGTAACCTGTCGTCAAAACCCGATGCATCCAGAGCCGCTTTTTTACATGACGGGCAAATGTTCAGGTGCTGCAAGGTATCTTTTTCCAGATCAGCCGGGTTGCTCAACAATAATCTGCGTACATCAATGCAATTGATTGTTGATTTTTCGTTCATAATTTCACCATAACGTTATCTTTTATGTCAGGGCCGAGAACCTGACGTAATTGTTGTTTTGCACGAAATAGACGTGTCATGACAGCGCCTGGTTTGATGTCCATCATGTCGGCAATCTCATTGCAACTGAAGCCACCTAATACCTGCAGTAATAACGGTTCACGATACTCGTTATCAAGGCTGAAAATGGCCTCATGTATGATCAGTTTGTCATGTTGACTCAAGTCGCCATCTGCACCCAGTTGTTCCACTGGCACATCTTGTATATTGATGGTTTCGATGCGTTTTTTACTGAAATGGCGTGCTATTTCACGCCGTGTAATAGTTATCAGCCAGCCCTTTGCGGCCTTAGGGTCAACCAGGCTGTCCAGAGCTTTCCAGGCGCGGGTAAAAGTTTCCTGAGTCATGTCTTCAGCCAGAGCAACATCTTTGCATAACCAGTAGGCAAAACGATAGATATCCGTTGAATAGGCCTTCACCAGTGCATCAAATTCCTTGTCTTTTTTATTCATTAATATAGTAGACCTTAGCAGGCACTAAAAACTTACAGCCCCAAAATAAATCTTTTGTAAGAATATTATGTTTTGTTGTGTCTTGTATTGTAGGTGCCATGAGTACCAAATCCAGTAATAGTTGATAAACAATACGGAGAAAGACAATGACAGATACCAGAATAGTAGTAAAAACGGCCATTGCCAGTGTGATGGCTATCGGGCTGATTGGTGCCACGACTCATAGTGTGGCGGCAAAGGCAGGGCATGAAAAATGCGCAGGAATCGTCAAGAAAGGTCAGAATGATTGTGGTAACAGCAGCCATAAATGTTCCGGGCAGGCAGCACGTGACGGTGTGGCCAATGAGTGGTTATATGTGCCTATTGGAACCTGTCAGAAAATAGTGGGTGGCACATTGTTCAAAAAGAATAAGTCATAACCATGAGCACCCGGTTGCAGAAAAATGGTGACGAGTCATTCATTCAGGGAGTTGGCCTGGGTCTACGTACACCACATTATCATTTTATCGAATCGACCCGGCCGGATGTCGCCTGGTTCGAGGTGCTGATAGATAATTATATGCAACCGGGTGGCTCTCCACTTTATCATCTTGAGCGCATTGCCCGGGATTATGCGCTGACTTTTCATGGTGTCGGCATGTCACTGGGTTCTGCTGATCCGCTGAATATGGATTATCTGGGAATTCTTAAACAGCGCATTAATGAATTTAAACCTGCCTGGGTATCAGATCATTTATGTTGGTCATCGGTCGCCGGTTGTCATGGGCATGAGTTGCTGCCATTGCCATATACAGAAGAGGCAGTTGCACTTGTGATTGAGAAAATCAGACAGGTACAGGATTATCTGGGTCAACGCATATTAATTGAAAATGTTTCAAGTTATCTGACTTATACCGATTCGCAAATGCCTGAATGGGAATTTCTGAACATCATTGCCTGTGAGGCAGATTGTGACATCTTGCTGGACATCAATAATATCTATGTGAGTTCTGTAAATCACAACCTTGACGCTGAACTTTATTTGCAGTCGGTACCTGTTGATCGTGTACGGGAAATGCATCTTGCCGGCTATGAAGATGCAGGTACTCATTTACTGGATACCCATAGCCGGCCGGTTTATGATCCGGTCTGGGATTTATACCGCAAAGCCTTGCGGCTGTTCGGTACTGTGCCGACGCTGATTGAATGGGATAATGATATTCCCGAGTTTGACATTCTGGTGGCCGAAGCCGACAAGGCACGCAGTTGTATGCGTGATTTGAAAAATGCAGTTGCGTAAGTTGCAAACAGCCATGCTGGAATCTATATTTCATCCTTCTCAGGGTGAGGTCAAACCTCAGCACTATATTTCAGAAACAGCCGTGTTCTCGGCTGAACAGCAACTTGATATTTACCGGGGGAGTATTATCTCAGGTATCAGTGGAGCACTGGATAATACCTATCCTGTCTGCAGGCAGCTGACAGGGGGTGATTTTTTTGATGCGATGGCACATGAATATATTGTCAATACCCCTTCATTACATCCCGATCTGAATATCTACGGCAGGACGCTGGCAGAATTTATAGATAATTTTGAACCGGCTAATGAATTACCATACTTGTCTGATATTGCTCGTCTGGAATGGTTACTGGCTGAGGTTTTCAGTGCAGCGGATGAGCGGCTTGGTAATCTTGACGAGTTGGCATATTTAAGTGAGCAAGACTTGCAAAAGGTTATTTTTCAGCTCCCTCTGGCATCTCGATTATTGCAATCGGATTTTCCGGTAGAAGCTATCTGGAGCATGCATCAGGGGGCTGACATAAACCACGATGAGGAGATAAATCTTGATCAGGGAGGGGTAAAGTTGATCGTGTGGCGTGACGGACTGGATATGAAAGTAGAAATACTGGATGAGCATCAGTGGTCGTTTCTGGTACATATTCAGCAGCAACATAATTTTTCGAGTATTTGTGAAAGCATGATAAATGATTTTCCTGGTGTGGATATGGGGCATGAACTGGCAAGGGTTATTCAGGCGGGCTGGGTATCTTTTTTCCGATCAGCTTAATGTTCAGTATTGTTGTTTGTGTATGTTAGGCTTGTGATTATATTTCTTGTTTTGTTCAGGAGTAGAAATGATCGAGCTTCACCCTCAACTAAAGCAGGATAGCCTGATTCTGGGCCAATTCCCCTTATGTATATTGTTATTGATCAAGGATGCCAATTACCCCTGGTTTGTATTGGTGCCTGACCGGGAAGAGGTTACCGAGGTTTTCCAGTTATCGGAAAAAGATCAAATCCAGTTAATTTATGAATCATCCATGCTGGCAAAGGTATTATCAGATAGTTTTTGTGCAGATAAAATGAATATTGCTGCGATTGGTAATATGGTGCCGCAGCTGCATATTCATCATATTGTGCGTTATAAAAAAGACATCAGTTGGCCTGCTCCTGTCTGGGGCAGGCATCCTCCAAAAAATTATAACGATGAGGAATTAAAATCGATTTTGGCCAGAATAAAAATGCTTGGGTTTGAAGGGTTTGAAAACCAGGTTTAAAAATTAATTTATTTTATCTGAAAAGGGTACGCTTGTTTTATTTGCTGGTATTTAAGTATAGGGAATGATAGGATTTTATGGCTTGTCGATTATTCGGCTAAATAAAAAATAAATGAACAGCGTTACCTATTTTTCTTTATCTAAGGAGATATACATCCAATGGCAACAAAGAAAGCTGTAGTAAAAAGTGCCGTAATGGCAAAAACCCTGGAGTCTGCACTGGCTGGTTTGGCGACCATTTGTGAAAGTGGTGGAAAAGCAGTTGATAGCAGAGCTAAAGATGGTAAAAAACTGGCTGCCAGTTCAAAGCGATTAAGCAAGAAACGTGCAACGCTTGGCAAACGTAAAAAAGCAGCTGCAGCCAAACTGAAGAAAGATGCAACAGCTGATAACAGAAATGCACTTAAGGCAGTTGAAAAAGAACTGGCTGCAGTTGTAAAAGAATCAGCTAAAGTGAAAAAGGCGAAAGATGCGAATAACGCTGAACTGTCTGGTTTACGTGTATCGGTTAAATGCGCCAATGCTTATGTGAAAGGTGTCGCAGCAGCAGATAAGGTGTTGAATAAGCCAAAGAAAAAACGTCGTAAAAAGAAATAATGAATAGCGATTTATCGTTATAAACGAAGTGAAAAAGACCCGGTTCATTGTTTAAATGGCCGGGTTTTTTTACGGCTGATTACCAGTGAATGGCTACATTACTATTTATCTGGTCTATACTTTTTTGATATTTAATCCAGGGAGCACGGAATGAAAAAATCAAGATGCTTGATTGTTTTAATGGTTGTTATTACCACTTATGTGAATAGTGCATCTGCAGAGGTTATTGGTAACTATAAACAGGCGCGTGACCTGATGATGAAAAAAAGTGCCAATGACAATAAAAAAGCACCCCTGTTTACCAAAGCCGAAAGACAGTTCATGAAGGATTCAATGGAGGCGGTAAAAAAGAAATATCCTTCTCCCGGTTTAAAGGCGGGAACAACAGCGCCAGACTTTACATTGCCTGACGCGTCAGGCAAGCAAGTTAATTTATTTGAACAGCTAAAACAAGGCCCGGTGATACTGGTATTTTACCGGGGAGCATGGTGTCCATTTTGTAATCTACATTTGCATGCATTACATAAAAGTATGTCTGCATTTGAAAAATATAATGCCAGCGTTATTGCAGTCACCCCTCAGCAGCCCGACCAATCACTGAAGCAGGTTAAAAAAGATAAATACCCGTTTGAAATTCTGAGTGATCTGGACGATGTTGTTATGAAGAAGTATGGCTTGTACTACCAGTTATCCCCTGAGCTGAACAAATTATATAAAAGTAAGGGGTTGGATGTAGAGGCATTTAACGGAAAAGGACGAACAGGATTACCCGTGCCAGGCACATTTGTAATCGGTCAGGACAGAATAATCAAGGCAGTGCATGCGCAACATGATTATATAGAACGTATGGAGCCGGCTGAAATCTTGAAAGTATTGAAATCATTGAAATAGAGAGTCGATTGCATTAAAGGTGCAAGATATTCGTTTTCAGTAAGGTTTTGTAGACAATAACAGAGTATAAAAGGTCAGTGGATACTTAAATGCCTAATAAAAATACTGGGGTATATAAGCATTTTTTGATATGATTCGCAGCTTTATTTACTCGTAACCCCGTGAGGTCACCCATGTTCCAGCTAGGCTGTGCAAATCGCGCCTGTGTTCAAAATGAGATATTGTCCGGCCTGACGGTTGCATTGGCACTGGTTCCGGAGGCTATTGCGTTTGCCTTTGTAGCCGGCGTGCCTGCTATGGTGGGCTTGCATGCTGCTTTTATGGTGGGCCTGCTTGCGGCAATCTTTGGTGGGCGCCCAGGGATGATATCGGGTGCAACAGGTGCGATGGCTGTGGTCATGGTGTCGCTGGTGGCCGAATATAATATTCAGTATTTATTTGCAGCCGTCGTACTGACAGGGTTAATACAGATTCTTGCCGGCTTTTTGAAAATGGGAAAATTTATTCGCATGGTGCCATACCCTGTCATGCTGGGTTTTGTAAATGGCCTCGCCATCGTCATTTTTCTTGCGCAGTTACAAAGTTTTCAAACGGGTCCTATGGGCGGTGAGCGCGAATGGATGACAGGCACAACATTACTGATTTTTATTGGTTTGATCGTATTGACCATGTCGATTATTCATTACTTGCCAAAACTTACAACGGCTATCCCATCATCATTAGCAGCCATTGCCGTGGTGTCATTGTTAGTTATTGGCTTGAATATCGATACTACAACCGTTGGAAGTCTGGCACCACTTAAAGGGGATTTTCCGAAATTCAGCATACCCGATGTAGCATTTAATCTTGAAACCCTGATGATTATATTGCCTTACTCGGTGATCCTTGCGGCAGTCGGTTTGATTGAATCATTATTGACGCTTAATTTAATCGATGACATTACCAATACACGTGGTAAAGGCAATCGGGAGTGTGTAGGCCAGGGCATTGCCAATACTGTTACGGGTATGTTTGGAGGCATGGGTGGTTGCGCGATGATCGGTCAAAGCATGATCAATGTTAATTCGGGTGGACATAAACGTTTGTCGGGGGTTGCCGCAGCCCTGTTTTTGCTAAGCTTTATTATGGTTGGGTACAAGTTGATTGAGGCGATCCCGGTAGCTGCGCTGGTAGGGGTCATGTTTATTGTGGTGATGGGTACATTTGAATGGTCGAGTTTACGCATAATTGGAAAAGTGCCGCGCAGTGACGTATTTGTGCTGATTTTGGTGTCAGGTGTAACGGTAGTAGCAGATTTGGCAGTTGCGGTGGTTGTGGGAGTTATCGTCTCAGCACTGGTATTTGCATGGGAGCATGCCAAACATATTAATGTTAACGGGTATCTTGACGATAAAGGTTCCAAGGTTTATGAATTAAATGGCCCGTTATTCTTTGGCTCTGTAAAGGGCTTTCTGGATTTGTTTAGTCCGGAGGATGACCCGAAAGACGTCATCATAGAATTTCAGAACTCACGTGTAGTGGATCATTCAGCCATTGAGGCGATTGATAACCTCGCAGAAAAATACATAAAGGCGGGTACGACATTACATCTACGGCATTTAAGCCCTGAGTGCAGGGAACTATTAAAGAACGCGGGTGATCTGGTGGAAGTGAATGTAATGGAAGATCCAAAATATCATGTCGCGGATGATCAGTTGGCCTGAGTCGGGTATTATAATTTGAAATGGAACTACAAGAATTAAAAAATGAATCAGACAAGTCCTGTGAACAGCTGGAACTATTAACAACTGTTCTACAGGAATTCTCAACCACGCTGGATATTGATGCGACCCTGCAGCATGTCACCAGCCTGGTAAAAAAATACCTGGATGCAGAAGGTGTATCCCTGTTTTTGCTTGAAAATGGCGAGCAGGAGCTGGTCTGTAAAATATGTTCCTCTGAATATAATATAGTAGGTTCTCGCCTTGATAAGGATGACGGAATCGCAGGCCGTTCTCTACGTGAAAGGAAAACACAATTAATTATTGATGCACCTAATGACCCTGATTTTTACCGTGGAGTGGATCAGGAAAGCGGCATGACAACGCATTCTATTTTATGTGCCCCCATGTTGTTAAAAGATGTACGTATTGGTGTTCTTGAAGCGGTGAATAAAAAAACGAATAAGGGCCTGTTTGATGAGCATGACAAAAATCTTCTGACTATACTGGCCAATACAGCAGCCATGGCTATCCATAATTCACGTATGGCCGAAGACCTGGTTTTTCAGGAAAGAACGCGCAGAGAGCTGGAACTGGCGCGTGAAATACAAGCTGCCTTGTTGCCAGATAATAGCGGATCGCTACCAATTTATGGTGTGAATATACCTGCGCGTATGGTGTCAGGCGATTTTTATGATTATTTCTCTCTCGATGATGGCCGTATTTATTTTGGTATTGGCGATGTGGCAGGGAAAGGCATTAATGCATCACTGTTAATGGCAAAAACAACTTCGTTATTCCGGTGTCTTGGGAAACAAGTAGCTGCTCCGGGCGCTTTATTGTCGATCATTAATCGCGAATTATGCGCTAATTCAACAAGGGGAATCTTTGTAACGATGGTCGCAGGTATTTTTGATCCATTGACAAACAGGGTTACCATGGTTAATGCAGGGCATAATGATCCTGTCTTTTTTGATCAAAAGGGTGAAATGTCCGAGCTAAAAAAGGGATCTATTCCGTTGGGCGTAATCCCTGATGCTGTTTTTGAAGAATATCAATTAAATATAAAAGGCGGAGATTTGTATATCTTTACAGACGGGTTGTCTGAATGCTGGTTTGAACGGAATCAACAGCTCGGTGAAGAAGGCGTGAAACAGGTTATTAGTCAGTTTGCGGAAGTGCCTGCCCGTGAACGGTTACAGGATATAGTTGAATATGTAACACAGTGGAAACGTGAACAAACCGGTTACCTGTATGATGACGTGACCATGTTGCTAGTCGAGGGTTCCCGGGAATAGTGAGCAGTTTGTTGATTAAATATTGAATGCACTGTCTGGTTATTTTATAGAATTCTTATTTATAATATTTGTATAGAAGTATATTGATGAAACATTCACATGAAGAACTTTGTGCTATTCTGAATGGTCAGACAGGTAAGCTGGCATGGTCAGAGCTGGAAAAACAATTTGCACAAGGTGTCATTATAAAGGTAACAGCGGAGCTGGATCTGATTGAAGTGGCTGCAGCGGTAGTAGAAGATAATAAAGTTCTGATAAAGCAGTGGATGTCCTCATTAAAAATATCAAATGCGGATGAAGCTGATGCAAAGGGTTGGTTAGAGCAGAAGCCGGAATTTTGGGGAGTCGTGGCGGCACCCTGGGTTATTATTCAAGAGATTATGTGAACAGGCTCACATGCCAAAGACAACCGGCTGGCTTAATAATGCAGGGGCTGTTTTATTAAAGAAGGGATCTTATAAGGTAATGATTGTGTCATTGATAAAAAATACTTTTTTATGGTTGCTGTCAGCTACCGTGTTGATCGTTTTGTCAGCCTGTGGTGGTGGCGGCGGCGGTAGTGCTACCTCATTTTCTGTATCAGGAACAATCACTCCGGTCAGCGGATCGCGTGTGGACAGTGACGTTAATAACCCTGATGATGCCTTTGCGTTTAATAACGATTTTAATTCAGCACAGTTGATTCCAAACCCGGTTAGCCTGGGTGGCTATGTCAGTCTTTCTCCAACCAATGCAGCGGGTGACCGGTTTGCGAACCAGTCTGATCTAAAGGATTATTTCAGTGTTCAGTTGGCAGCGGGGCAGGTTATATCACTGACAAATGTAAACATCGACATGGATCTCGACTTATATTTATGGGACGAAAATCAGAATCTGGTGGAGTCATCCTTAAATGTAAAAGGTAATAATGAAGGGTTAACGGTTCCGGGTGCGTTTACAGGCACGCAAAACTTTTTTATTGAGGTGCGTGCAGCGTTGGGAAGTAATGGTGTTTCGGCATCTATTTATGTTCTGACGATTGGGTTGGCAAGCCAGTCCTTTCAAAACAGTGGTTATCAATTATCCAGTGATTTTGTTCCGGGTGAAATCATTGTCAGTTTCAATAAAAGCAATACCAATAAAAACTTGCAGGCTAAAGCCGGTGATGTAGGGTTAACTGCTTTGGCAGGGGCATCAGGCAGAGATATGCTCATGCGTATTGATACAAAAGCGCAGGTAGCCAATGTTATGAAGACACTCAATATGAGTGAAGCCGTAAAATCTGTTGATGCCATTAAACAGAAAAAACTGGATACCCTGTTAGCGTTAAAATCCTTATACCAGCGTGATGATGTAAAACAGGTTCGATTAAATTATATATATAAATCTTTAGCGACACCCAATGACACAAACTATTCGGTTCAATGGAATTTGCCACTAATTAATTTGCAGCAAGCCTGGGATGTTACGACGGGTTCTTCGAATGTTATCGTCGCTGTCATTGATACGGGCGTTAACCTTAGTCACCCGGACCTTGCCGGTAAATTAGTACAGGGTTTTGACTTTATCAGAGATGTTACGGCAGCAGCGGATGGAAATGGTATTGATAACAATCCGGATGACCCGGGTGACAATATTGCCGGGTTCAGTAGTAGCTTCCACGGAACACATGTAGCAGGCACTGTCGGCGCTGCAACTAATAATGGTAAGGGTGTAGCTGGTGTTGGCTGGAACACTCGAATCATGCCTTTGCGTGTTCTGGGTGTGGGTGGAGTTGGTAATTCATATGATATAGAACAGGCTGTACGTTATGCGGCAGGTTTGGCTAATGACTCTAATACATTTCCAGCTCAAAAAGCAGATGTTATTAACCTCAGTTTGGGTGGTTCGAGCCCGAATACTACTGGCCAGCTTTTACCAACACCTCAAGCCTATATTGATGCACGCAATGCCGGTGTTATTGTGGTTGCGGCTGCGGGTAATGATTCTTCCAGCACACCTTTATATCCGGCATCATATGATGGTGTGGTATCAGTAGGCGCAGTCGACTTGAGTAAAAGGCTGGCGCCTTATTCGAACTTCGGTATATATATTGATGTTGTAGCACCCGGAGGAGATGCCTCCCGGAACATTAATGGCGATAGTTACCCCGATGGTATTCTCAGTACTCTGGCTTCTGATTCAGGCTCATCTGTTACATCAACTTATGGAATAAAACAGGGGACATCTATGGCCGCCCCCCATGTTGCGGGTGTTGCCGCATTGATGAAGGCAGTAAACAGTAGTATGTCACCAGATGATTTTGACATGGCATTAAGCAGTGGCGGGATCACTGAAGACCTTGGTATAACAGGTTTTGATTCACAGTTCGGTTTTGGTTTGATTGATGCGTTGAAAGCCGTATTGATAGCACAAGGCGGTGTTATTCCTGATAATCCTTTTCTTGCCGTGTCGCCCGGGTCGATAAATTTTGGTAGTACAGGCACAGTCGCTACACTGGGTATCAGAAATGCTGGCACTGGCATCCTGAATGCAATTAATGTGAGTGAAAATTCCGGTGGTTGGTTAACCGTGACAGAAAACACAGTTGATGCAGACAAATTGGGTACTTATACATTAACAGTTAACCGTGATAATTTGGCAGAAGGTACCTATATAGCAGACATCACCATATCTTCATCAGTGAATACCGTTACTATTCCGGTTATTCTTCAAAAAATTACAATCGTTACTTTTGATGATGCGGGAACACATTATGTGTTGTTGTATGACCCTTCGAAACCACCCGCAACAGCCGTGGTGGCGCAGACCAGAGCCACGTTGGTTAATGGTTTATATCAGTTTAATATTGATAATATCACGCCTGGAGACTATCAATTTTTTGCGGGAACCGATCTTGATAATGATGGTTTTATTTGTGGAACAGGCGAGGCGTGCGGCATTTACCCTGATAGCTCACCAGACCAGGCCACCTTCACGGTGGATAGCAGTAATATAACAAACGTAAATTTTGTAACCGGCTTTGGTATTAACCTTACAGGTAGTGCTTTGTCTCTGGATAAGCCAAAATTATTGCCTGTGATTAAAAAGCTGACATTCTAGCCAATGCATAGAAATAAGAAAAATATTCCCGGGCTTGTTTTACTATTGAGTGCATTATTTATTATTTCATCATGCCAGTCCGGAGAGCAAAAAGACACAGAGACTGCAATTACAACCTTGTATCAGGGGTTGAATTGCGGGGGTAATAACGTTACGCCCGGGTTGAAATTATTATCCAGTGTGGCTGATTTAAAAAATGAACTGTCAATTCCGTTAATGTTAAAAAAAATAAAATTGATTGATTTTTCTAAAAGTGCAGTGTTAAAAATTAACATGGGGCAAAAACGTTCAGGTGGATATGGATTGAAATTAAATACACAGCAAGCCAGTATCCAAAAAAACGAGCTAACGATTAAAATAGATTGGCGAGAACCTGCAGCTAATAGTATGGTTACACAGGCGTTAACCAGCCCTTGCTTGTATTTATTGATCCCCTCGGCTGATTTCGATGTTATTACTCTCGTAGATCAGTCTCAAAATAAACGATTACAGCTTACTTTGTAGCATAGTCGGTTTAGTTTATTTCTGATTAATCGTGTCTGAAAAAAATAATAAATCTGATAATCAAATTCTGGAAGACCTTTCAGAGCATATTAATGTTGCCTTGTATGTCGACAGGCCTTACTTTCGGCGTCAGTTTCGCCAAATAAAAAAACAGTCAGGCAGCAAGAAGTCGATTGATCACCTGATCAATAAACTACAGCAACGAATTAATACATCAATAGCGATGGCTGAGTCACGCCGGAAGCTTGATTATCAATTACATTTTCCTGAAGAACTGCCGGTATCAATGAAACAGGAAGATATAGCCAGAACAATTAGTGAGTCGCAGGTTGTTATCATTGCAGGGGAAACAGGCTCGGGTAAAACCACGCAAATTCCCAAGATTTGTCTTGAACTGGGCCTGGGCATACTTGGCAGAATAGGGCATACGCAACCAAGGCGAATAGCAGCCAGAAGTGTTGCTCAACGCATTGCGGAAGAGTTGTCCACTGAGATCGGTGGTGTGGTTGGGTATCAGGTTCGTTTTCACGATCATGTTCGTCCGGCTACGCGCATCAAGTTAATGACCGATGGTATTCTGCTGGCAGAAATACAATCTGATCGGGACTTATTGCAATATGACACCCTGATCATTGATGAGGCACATGAGCGTAGCCTGAACATTGATTTTATTCTCGGGTATTTGTCACAGCTGATAAAACGACGTCCCGAGTTAAAGGTTATTATTACTTCGGCTACCATTGCCACGGAGAAATTTTCAAAACATTTTAACAAGGCGCCGGTTATAGAGGTTAGTGGGCGCAGTTATCCTGTTGATGTTTTGTACCGGCCTTTGAATAGTGATGACCCGGATGAGCAAGACCTGAAAATAAAAGAAGGAATATTGTCTGCAGTTGATGAACTAACACGCAGGGAAAGGGGCGATATCCTGATATTTTTATCTGGCGAACGTGAAATACGTGATATCGCCGAGGCATTGCGAAAACATCATCCGCCAGGTACCGAGATATTACCCTTGTTTTCCAGGTTATCAGTGTCTGAACAGAACAGAATATTCCAGTCACACACAAAATTACGTATTGTGCTGGCAACTAATGTAGCTGAAACCTCGTTAACTGTACCGGGCATAAAATATGTCATTGATCCGGGAGTGGCACGTATTAGTCGTTATAGTTACCGTAACAAAGTACAGCGATTACCGATTGAAAAAATCTCACAAGCTTCTGCTGATCAGCGGAAGGGTCGATGTGGCCGAGTGAGTGCCGGGGTTTGTGTGAGATTGTATGATGAAGAGGACTTTAATCTTCGTGAAGCGTTTACCGAACCGGAAATTCAGCGCACCAATCTGGCTTCTGTAATACTGAATATGAAAACATTGAGTCTTGGTGAAGTAGATCAATTTCCATTTATTGATCCCCCTGATCAACGGTATATTAATGATGGCTATCGTTTATTGTTTGAATTAAGTGCCGTAGATGATAACAGGATGCTAACCAGAACAGGAAAGGAAATGGCGCGTCTGTCAGTAGATCCGCGTCTTGCCCGAATGGTACTTCAGGCAAACAGTGAGTCATGCCTTAAAGAAATATTGATTATCGTTTGCGCATTAACGATACAGGACCCGAGAGAGCGTCCATTAGATGCACAGCAAAAGGCAGATGAGGCACATAAGTTGTTTCAGGATGAAGGCTCGGATTTTATTTCGTTTGTAAAAATATGGGATTACTATCAGGAGCAAAAAAAGCACCTGTCGAATAATAAATTACGCAAGCATTGTCATGATCGATTCCTGGCTTACCGCAGAATATTTGAATGGCAAGAGTTACTCAAACAACTTGAGCATCAGGTTAAAGAAATGGGTATGCGCCCAAATGAAACGGAGGCGGGGAGCGAATCAATACACCGCTCATTACTCTCGGGTTTGCTGGGTAATGTTGGTTTTAATGCAGAGCAGTCTGAATACCAGGGCAGCCATGGAAAAAAATTCATGATCTTTCCAGGTTCCGGTGTATTTAAAAAAAGACCCAAATGGATAATGCCTGCAACCATCGTAGAAACCAGTCGTTTATATGCCAGAACAGTTGCGAGTATAAAACCTGAATGGCTTGAGCAAGTAGGAAAACATCTTATTAAGTATAGTTATTCTGAACCTTATTGGCAGGTACGGTCAGGCCATGTGGCTGCAAAAGAAACATTAACTTTGTACGGACTGACTGTGATCAATAATCGCAAGGTTAATTATGGAAGTGTAAACCCGACAGCATCAAGAGAAATATTTATTCGTAGTGCACTGGTTCAGGGTGACTTTAAAACCAGAGCAAAGTTTTTCCAGCGAAATATGGGGATCATGAAGCAGGTTGAAAAGCTGGAAGATAAAGAGCGACGTCGAGATATACAGGCAGATGAAGAGTTATTATTTGATTTTTACAATGAAAGAATCCCGGAGAGTGTCATTAGCCAACCTGCATTTGAAAAATGGTGGCGTAAGCAGGAAAGTAAACAATCGGATTTACTTGATATAAAACTGGAGCAATTGATTCGGCGTGATGCTGTTATGGCTAAGGAGCAGGCATATCCTGATGTGTTGATGAGCCAGGGTATGCCGTTATCACTGAGTTATCATTTTGCACCAGGTGAAAGCAGTGATGGCGTGACCCTGAATATTCCATTGGCGATATTGAATCAGTTGCAACCAAACCAGTTTGACTGGTTGGTGCCCGGATTATTACAGGAAAAGATAATCAGTCTGATAAAAAGTCTTCCAAAATCATTGCGGCGTAATTTTGTGCCCGTTCCAGATTATGCCAGAGCCTGTATGTCAGTATTGTCACATGGCAATGGCTTATTATTTGAGCAGCTGTCAGAACAGTTAAAACGTATGACCGGGGTGGAGATCACGGTTGATGCATGGCAAATAGATAAATTACCTTTGCACCTGTTGATGAACTATAACGTTATTGATGATAAGAAAAAAATATTGAAAACAGGCAGAGACCTGTTGCAGTTACAACAAGCATTACAGATGGAGGCGCGTGATTCATTTGCACAACAGGTAAAGCCTGAGGAAACTGGTGAACTCATTGAACATCAGGATATTCAGACCTGGGATTTTGGTGATCTCCCGGTAAGCATGGAGATAGAACGTAATGGTTTTCAGTTGCAAGCCTACCCTGCATTGGTAGAGCGTGATTCCAGAATATTCATTGCGAACATGGATCAGCAAGATGAAGCGGAGCAGGCAACCCGGCATGGTCTGGTTTGCCTGTTTATGCGGTTGCACAGGAAAGAAGTGAATTACCTGAAAAAAAATATTAGTAACCGGAGTAAACTTTGCATTCTGTATGCCCCGTTAGGGAAATGTGAAGAATTAATAAACGACATACAATATTTAGCTGTCTGTTCTGCGTTGTCATTGGATGAAAATTATATACGAACAGAAGTAGAGTTTAAAAAAAGGGATGCTGCTGCGTTACAAAATCTTATGACGGTCACCAATGAAATATCGGTGACTATTACTGCATTGTTAACGCATTACCAGAGTGTTAGAAAAAAGATTAAAGGGAATCTGAACCCGACATGGCTAAAGGTTATAACCGATATAAAATCTCAGCTTGACTATCTTTTACCCAAAAGCTTTATTCAAAAAACAGCTTATGAGCAATTGAAATATTTTCCACGTTACTTGAAGGCAGTTGAATTGCGCATGGAAAAACTTGAAAAAAATATTCAGCGCGAAACGCGATTAATGAATGAGGTTAACGAATTCTGGAAGCCGTGCATGTTATACATGGAAAATCATCCAGACGAGTCTGGCAATATTGAATTTATAAAATTCCGCTGGATGCTGGAAGAGTACCGGGTTTCATTGTTTGCACAAGAGTTGAAAACGGCATACCCCGTCTCAGCTAAACGATTAAGGGAACAGTTAGCTAAAATATAAATTTGATAAATAATAGACAGTTATAATTATGCTGGATCGGCCTGGTACGTTAAGTGGCCATTTACAGTCAAATCTATTAATATTGTCTGCTCGTTAAGGTTTGGTATTGTTTATGGTAGATAAACTGAAGATTGAACAGTGTGTTGAAAGCCTGTGTCAGAATGGCTGTGCTACCGTACGTGCGACCATTACAGCGATGGAGCATGATATAGCTAATGTGCCTTTAACGGGGCTTGAATTAACTGAGCAGCAACATGTGCTTAATGAACTTAAAGTAATTATGTCTGTGTACGATAATGACGATAGTGAATAACGGGTTATCAGTAATTAAAAAATCAGTTAGGGCATAATCTCCAGAAAACTGTGTATAGCCGAAAACTCCAGAATTTCACGAGCAGGTGCCTTGGTATCGGGTTTATAGATAGCCAGTAAATGTTTAATGCCATAATGCTCGGCAGAACGTAAAACAGACAAACTGTCATCTACCAATACCGTACGTTCTTTATCAAAGGGTAGTTTTTCCTGTAATAATCCCCAAAAGTTACTTTGCTCTTTCGGTATGCCGTAGTCATGGGCGCAGATCAGTTCGTCAAAATGCCCGCCAAGCCGGGTACGATTCATTTTTAATGAAAGGCTTTTTCCGTGAGCATTAGTTACCAGTACCACGTGTTTTTCATGATTGCGTATAGCGTCAAGAAAATCGGTTACATGCGGGTGAATGGCGATGAGGTGGTCGACTTCTTCTTTTAGCGTGGCAATGTCCAGGCCAAGTTCATTGCTCCAGTAATCAATGCAATACCATTCCATTGTACCTTCCATTTTTTGAAAGCGCGGATAGAGCTCATGTCTGGCTTCTTCAACTCCCATGTCATTCATTTGTGCGTAACGTAGCGGAACATGCTCGAGCCAGAAATAATTATCGAAATGAAGATCGAGCAGGGTGCCGTCCATATCAAGGAATACGGTATCTATTTGTTGCCAGTTCAGTTTCATTGCTGTTTTTTTCACTGCTTATAGAACAAAATGAGATAGTAGCACCACGTGAGCAGAAATCTACCTTGCTATATGAGAAAAACCCGACAACACTTGATGCATGGGCATGTAAAAGGAGTCGCAGATGAAGAACACTACCAAGCCATTGAAAATAATAAGTATTATAGCGTTGTTAGCCTGGAATGGCTGGGCATTGAGTCAAGTAAGTGAAGATGATAGCTGGCTACAGGACGATCCAAGAGCGATCTTTGACGCAATAAATGAAGGTGAATTAAGCTTTTTGCAAAAGCCACCCATGAAACTGGTTCATCATCACCATAATACATTAACGGTATTGCCAGAGAGTTTGAAAACGGGTTGGGTGAAACTGGAACAGTGCCATGAGAATCTTGATCTTTTTCCCAGTGCACAAATTGTTTATAATAAGGATAAGGTCAGAAACATAAAACTTGTATCGTACAAGAATATTGGCCAGGCATGGGTCGAAGGTTCGAGTGTACAGTTAACCGATATCAAGGCTGATGCACGTTTGTGTATGGAAGCAGAAAGTCGAGCGTTGACAGCTCAGAAAGATGGCTCATTTATAATGAAGAGTGGACCATTTATGAGAAAGTTTCTGGATGGTTATTTTCCCATGAGAGTTTCCATGGATGTTATATTGCCTGACAGCCTGCATTTTGTCAGTATAGAACCAGAAGAACAGAAAGGTTTCAAGGTAGTGAAAAACAAACTTGGAATTAATATTGATACCTGGTTTGAAGGTCGGCTAACAACCAGGATACACTTGATTCAGGATTCGCAAACAAAAATACAATGAATTTATGGATAAAAAAAATAAACCTGAAATATTAAACGCAAAAATCATAGCAAAAACCAGTATTTTCAAGGTCGAACAACTTGATCTTGAATTTTCAAACGGAGTGACTGCCCGGTATGAACGATTGGTAGGTTCACGACGCGGCGCGGTGTTAATTGTACCGATGCTGGATGAACATACTGTTTTGTTAATCAGGGAATATGCCGCAGGGTTACATAGCTATGAATTAGGGTTGCCAAAAGGAAAAATTGAAGGTGAAGAATCAATAGTGCATGCCGCAAATCGTGAGATCCAGGAGGAGGTTGGTTATGCAGCGAATAAGCTTGAGCACATAACATCAATAACACTTGCGCCAGGTTATTTAAGTCATACAACGCATATTGTTCTTGCGACTGATTTGTATGAATCACGTGAAGAAGGCGATGAACCTGAAGAGATAGAGGTGGTTCCATGGTCGTTGAATAACCTGGATGAATTATTGTCGAGAGATGATTTTTCAGAGGCCCGGAGTATCGCGGCATTGTATATGGTAAGAGACAGACTGTAGGAGTGGCATTCAGCCGCGATTGGTCACTATGCACTTCCTCGTGCTCTCGCGACATAAGCACATCCTTGGCGTTTCCTCATAAAGATTTATTTCTCTGGGAATTTAACTGCAAGATATCTTGTTAGACGTCGCTATGCACTTCCCTGTGCTCTCGCGACATAAGCACATCCTTGTGCAAATTCGCGGCTGAATCCCGCTCCTACATTTAGGGGTTATATGTATATGGGTGATTGAGGTTTTTTGGCTTTGGTTATCGCGAGCATGGCTCGCTCCCCATAAAACTCACATATGGTGTTTGATAAAATAAAAATAGAAAATGGTGTTTTTGAAGCTGATACGATTAATCTGGCGGCTTGGTGATAATACTACATTACTGTAGGAGCGGCATTCAGCCGCGAATGATTATTATGCACTTCCCTGTGCTCTTGCGACATAAGCACTATTTTTCTTTTATGCGGACGTGTTTATTTTTCCCATTTCTTAAACCGTTTTTTACAATATTTCCTCAGTGCGTCGTAATCAGCAAAAAATAATTCAAAACCTTCTTCAGCGGGCTCATCGTATTCACAAAAATCATTTTCATATACACGACAAATTTCCGGGCGTCTTTCATAAATTCCACAGCGCCCGTCGTTTAGCAGGTGTGTGCATTGACTGTGTATCATTAAATACCAGCCATCTTCATCCTTGTATATATTGGTATTTTCATGTGATATTTGCCATAACATATGTTCGAAGTCGTATTTTGATCTTGGCGTTTCAATCAGTTGTGTATAGTAGGTGCAGCATTTTGTGCCGGGGCAAAAACTGCATTTATTGTCGGAAGTTATTTTAATTTCAGATAATGAAGAGTTGGTCATTGTAAGCTCTGATGGGTGCGGTGAAAAAAATGTTTTTCGGGTGATTTTTTATGACTGTATGCTGGTGAAATCAAAACGGTCAAATGAGAAGGTGTCATCTTGCAGGAACCCTGCTTCGATTTTCATTGGCTGTTCTGCAATGGTTACTTCCATAATTCTGCCACGCTGATATACACTTTTAGGTGTGATTAAGGTTGCAGGGGTTCCGCCAACTGTATCACTGGTTATGAAGATGGCAGAAAATATATCATTTGCAGCAGGTTCGTCTATTAATCGGCATGAGGCGGGGAGAATATTCCCCTGGATGAGTTCTACACCGATATTGACATGGTGATCCTGATTGTTTTGAATCCATTTAATGGTAGCAATTCTTCCTTGTGATTCTCCGACGTTGTTCGTTTCAGTTAATAAGCCGATAATATCCCCAACGCTCACGTTATGTTGAGTTGTTGTGCTAGACAGGCTGAAGCCGGTATCACTTTCATTGTTTACGACCCATGACTTTAGTGAGTGGCCTCCAAAATTGTCGGCAGTTGAAGTCAACACCTGCGCTAGCTCATGTTTTGTCAGGGTTAGAAAATGATAGGCGGCATCTATGCCAAATGTAACCTTGCATGTTCGGTTGCTGTTAACACGTTCTGCCTGCCGTGTGCGTTTTTCTTTGTCAGGCGGGATAAGCCTGCTGAGTAACTGTTCTTCATATTTATTGGCCGTGGTTTGGAGGTTTTCTGTTTGTAGAGCAGTGATTTCAGCTTTAATTTTATTGGATATCAGGTGTGTGTCAAAGACCCGGGGAGTTTTTATATCCTGAAATGAAGTGATCTTGTAAATAGCGCGGGGTGCCTCATCTGTTGCAAGGTCAACGACAAATATCGAGCTTGAATCCTGGTCAGTTATATTGGAGAGTATGGTGCAATATTTAGCATATCGTGACAGTCGGTTGTAGAGTTTTTCAGCGATACCCAATGGCATGTGAAATGGGTCCAGAAAGGCAAGCGACATGATTTGACGATATATTCCGCCGATGCTGGAGGCAGATAAATTCAGCTGATGGTTTTCCATCTCCTGAGTTAGTAAACCAAGATGTTCGCTTAGCAAATATATCTGATGAATGTCATTATAGAGGTTTTCAGGTGTGGACTTGTATGTGCGGTAGCAGTTCAATACTGCCAGTGAGAGTGATTCCATTGCACGGTATAGTGATAAACTTATTGTTTCGTCTTTAGTAGCAGTTTCATCATTAAGCGCATCGCGGATAATGATTTTGTAGCCATCAGCAAGCGTCAGGGTTAGTCGGATTGACTCTATTTGTACTTGATTGCTGGCTTTCTTATTAAGTGAATATCTGTTTAGCGTATCAAGGCTAAGGGATGGAAAAGTTTGTAGTATGGTTTTCCGGTATTCATGTAACAGCTGGCTGCGTTTTTTTGCTGGTATTTTTTGTAAATTGATTGATTCAAGTGCATCAGCGATGAGACGAATGGTTGGGTCTGGTTTCAGAATAGGTAATGTATCCAGCCATTGCCTTACTTCGCCGGGGTTTATCAGGGCTTCGGGGTTACGGTGTTCTTGTTGCTTTGGCGCACGTATAATAACTTGGTTTTCATTGTTCATATTAAATCAGGTCAATAAGCGTCTGTTTGATATTGTCTAGTATAGTATGATTGGTTCTGATTGATAAAGTGATACCGTTCAGTTTTGACGATTTTGTGAACGACTTAACGCTAGAAAAAAGTTAAATTCCGGCCTTGTATATTCATTAACGACGATTTTGATAAGATCCCTTGTTTCCTTGCCTGCCTTTTTTATGATGCGGCGGGCGAGATTTGTTGTGTCGCTGAATTCTTTTTGCCGGTTTTATTTCAGCGAGAAGATCGACTGAAACATCAGATCGTTCTATTTTATGTTTAATAAACTCTTCAATGTCCGGTAAATAATAAGCCAGATCTTCACAGGCAAAACTGATTGCGTCACCACTCTCACCTGCACGTGCAGTTCGACCTATTCGATGTACATAGTCTTCAGGATCTTGAGGCAGGTCAAAATTAAAAACGTGACTAACGCCCGGGATATGCAAACCCCTTGCAGCCACATCAGTTGCAACCAGAATGGGTAATTCACCATCCTGGAAACGCTTTAACAGCGATTGCCTTTTGGTCTGTGGCACATCACCGGATAAAATAGCAGATTGAATTTCGTTACCTTCCAGAAAGGACCAGATTTTTTCTACGGTTCTTTTTGTGTTTGCAAAGATAATGCTTCTTGATGAATCATGGCTTTTTATAAGGTTGATCAGTAAAGGAATTTTCTCATTGTTGGCAGTGTAATAGACAGTTTGTATAACCTTGTCTGCTGTCACTTTTTCAGTTTCGATCTTGATCTTTTCTGGTTGATTCATGTGCTCATAGGCGAGCTCGGTTACCTTGAAACTCAGTGTGGCAGAAAACAATAAATTGAGCCTTTCTTCCGGTTTTGGCATTTTGCGAAAGAGGTAACGAATATCTGTGATAAAGCCAAGATCAAACATACGATCCGCCTCATCTACAACCATGACCTGAATGTCCTGCAAGCGGTAAACATGTTGTTTGAAGTAATCAATCAGGCGACCCGGTGTGCCGATCAGCACATCAATACCATCCTGGATTTGTTTACGTTGTTGTTCATAACCCGTGCCACCATAGGCAACAGCAAATCGCAGGTCGGTATGTTTAGCTAATTGAATAGCGTCATGATGAATTTGTATGGCCAGTTCACGAGTAGGGGCGAGGATAAAGGCTCTCGGATTTTTACTTTGTTTTTTTGGCTCATGTGTGAGCAGGTGATTAAATGTAGCGAGTAGAAAAGCAGCGGTTTTACCTGTGCCTGTTTGTGCCTGGCCTGCAATATCTTTTCCCTTTAGTGCCAAAGGTAAGGTTTCTGCCTGGATAGGAGTGCAATATGTAAAGCCGGCTTCCTTGATGCTTTGTAGTAATTCATCGCGGAGCTCAAGTTGATCAAATTTTATATCGGATAAATGTTTTTCTTCTGACATGTTTATTATTTTTTGTCTGCTATTTGCAGCTGCAGTAACAGGCAGCAACTGTTGGATAGGATTATGTAACTCAATAAGGCATTGATCCTAACAGGTTTATTGTTTGATTCGTATGTTTTTGGTGGTTTTTTTTGAGTATTTTCCAGCACAAGAGGAAAGCAAACTTGAAATCCATCGCAGTTTCCGCTCAAATAGACTAATATTTTGACTGAGAGCAGAAATAAAGTCAGATTTGCATTCAACACTTAAACTTATAATATTTACTGAGTAGTTGTTGATAATTGAATTATCGAAAAATCGATAAAAATATAATTAGGAGATATGCCAGCGTGAGTGACCAGATCGTATACTTATCTGATAGTTCATTTGAAGATGAAGTTCTTAAGTCAGACCTGCCAGTATTGGTAGATTATTGGGCAGAATGGTGTGGCCCATGCAAAATGATAGCGCCGATCCTGGACGAGATTGCCGGAGATTATGCAGGCAAGCTGAAAATTGCCAAGCTTAATATTGATGATAATGCCGAAACGCCTCCCAAGTATGGTATTCGAGGTATTCCTACACTTATGCTATTTAAAGACGGGAATGTAGAGGCAACCAAGGTTGGGGCTGTGTCCAAATCGCAGTTGACAGCATTTCTGGATAGTAATTTATAAAAATTAGTCGTCCAGTTCATCAAAGAGCTGGACGATTCAGACTTTCCATGCTATCTTCTAAGCTTAAAGAATAATCCTTTTACTAAAAATCAATCATTTCTTACACAAATAACTCGGGAATCCCCAAGAGATCAATTTATTAAAGTCCTTTGTGACGCCTGTGTTTTTTCAATCCTTTGTAGTTAATACTTATCATGAATCTTACTGAATTAAAAAAGAAAACTCCCTCTGAACTCGTAGACATTGCCACCTCCCTGAAAATTGAAGGCCTGGGGCGCTCCCGTAAACAAGATGTTATTTTTGGCATTTTAAAGGCGCAAGCCAAAAATGGTGAAGACATCTTTGGTGATGGTGTGTTGGAGATCCTCCAGGATGGCTTTGGTTTCCTGAGATCAGCTGACAGCTCCTATCTGGCCGGCCCGGACGATATTTATGTGTCACCAAGTCAGATACGCCGCTTTAGCTTGCGTACTGGTGATAATGTGGCCGGTAAAATTCGTCCACCTAAAGACGGTGAACGTTATTTTGCTCTGCTCAAGGTTAATGAAATTAATTTTGATACGCCTGAAAATTCAAAAAACAAGATATTGTTTGAAAATCTGACACCGTTATTTCCAACCGAACGACTACGTATGGAGCTGGGCAATGGTAGTTCAGAGGATTTAACCTCACGTATTGTTGATCTGGCAGCGCCGGTTGGTAAAGGCCAACGTGGTTTGATTGTATCGCCACCGAAGGCCGGTAAAACGATGATACTGGCTAACCTGGCATCATCTATTGCATTAAAAAACCCTGAGTGCCATCTTATTGTCTTATTGATTGATGAACGCCCTGAAGAAGTAACTGAAATGGAACGTACCGTACACGGAGAAGTAATTTCCAGTACTTTTGATGAACCTGCCAGTCGCCATGTTCAGGTTGCTGAAATGGTAATTGAAAAAGCCAAACGTCTGGTTGAGCATAAAAAGGATGTGGTTATATTACTGGATTCAATTACACGTCTGGCACGCGCCTATAACACGGTTATACCTTCGTCAGGTAAAGTGCTTACAGGTGGTGTGGATGCAAATGCATTGCATCGCCCAAAACGTTTCTTTGGTGCTGCACGAAACATTGAAGAAGGTGGTAGCTTGACTATCCTTGCAACGGCACTGGTAGATACAGGTTCGCGTATGGATGACGTTATCTACGAAGAGTTTAAAGGTACAGGTAATATGGAAATACACCTGGATCGTCGTATTGCTGAAAAACGTATTTTCCCTGCGATTAATATTAATCGTTCAGGTACACGTCGCGAAGAAAGAATCACCGGACAGGAAGAATTACAGCTGGTCTGGATTTTGCGCAAAATATTGCATCCTATGGATGAGCTGGCTGCGATAGAATTTTTAATGAATAAACTTAAAGATACCAAAACCAACGAAGAGTTTTTTGATTCGATGAAACGCGGTTGATCTTATTGATTTAAAAAGATATTTCCTTTCGTAAACACAAAAAGCGCCCTGTTATAGGGCGCTTTTTGTGTTAATAATTAACGAAAATATGTTAAAGAATTCACATTTTCTGTCGATTCCTGCAGTTAGTATTAGAGATATAAGGTTGGTGGAGCAGGATTGTGAGAAAAATATTTTTTGCCATTGTTTTGATTTTGCCCTTTTTGGCAAATGCGAATGATTGGGCTTTTACCAGTCAATTTAGTTCTTTGGGTTTTTCTCTTGGTGTTGGTAAACCAATTAGCTCTAACGTCAATGGCAGGCTAACGGCAAACCTGTTTAGCTATGACGATACTATTACAGAAAGTGGTATCGACTATGATGTAGGACTGGATTTGAGCAGTGTCGGCTTTTTACTGGACTGGCATCCTTCTCATTCTGATTTTCGTGTTACCTTCGGTGGTTATTACAATGGCAATGAAGCAGATCTTGAAGCGCAATCCCTGACGGGTACGTTTAATATTAATGGCGTGGTTTACAATGCTGCAGATGTTGGTTCTCTGCGCGGTGACGTAAGTTATGGTTCGTCTGCACCTTACCTGGGAGTAGGCTGGGGTAATATTAATGGCAATAAAGCCGGTTGGGGAATGGCCTGGGACTTAGGTGTACTTTATCAGGGTTCGCCGGATGTAGGGCTTGATGTTACGTGTGGAACTTCATTAACTGCGGGACAATGTGCGACGCTAACGGCTGATGTAATGGCAGAGTCGTTGCAGCTGAGGACATCCATTGAGGATCAAAAGTGGTATCCGGTGTTTTCTTTGGGCGTGCTTTACCGGTTCTAAACGGTTAGTTATTTTTTAATAATTTCGGCTTTTGGTCTGTAGTTTTTAGTTTGAAGATTCAGGTTATTTTACGTTTTGTTGAATATAAGAATTAGATTGGCGTGCATTACTAAACTTGTATAAGTTTCCTGTTGTCAGGACAGATAATTATAGTGTGAAGCACCTGTGTCCGGTACTGATTGTGGGAGCGATCAAGGATCGCTCCCACAAACCGGGGTGGGCTTCAGTATGCTCGTTATGAGCTCTTACCCTTTCAACTAAACGTACCTATCCTGACAACAGGAAACTTAACCAGATTTAATAATCAAAAGAACCTGAAGTAACTCGATCCTTCGAACAAAAAACACTAATCAATATCGGCAGCTAAATTTGCTATCCGACACAACAGAACTAGTCAAATTTTTTATCCCCAAGATTATGCAACCGATTAATCCGCCGATCCAAAGGCGGATGCGTCGCCATCAACGCACTGGCCTTTTCGGAAAAATTTCGAAACGGATTGACGATAAACAAATGCTGTGTTGCACGGTTAGCACCTTCAAACTTGACTGTTTCCTGAGACAATTTCTGAAGCGCTGAAATAAGCCCTTGCGGGTTGCGCGTAAGACGAACACTGGTGGCGTCCGCGAGGAATTCACGTTGACGAGAAACAGCCATTTGTACAAGCTTGGCGATAATTGGTGCGAGTATGGCAAAAACAATCATGAGGATGAACAAGATGCCAGCACCTTTATTGTTTCCACCTGATCGTCTTCTGCCCATACGGCCATAGCGCCCGGAACGCAGGATGCCATCACTGATCAGCGCGATAAGGCCGACCAGAATACTCACGGCGGTTGCATAGCGGATATCCCAGTTAACAACATGGCCCATTTCATGGGCGATAACGCCTTGCAGCTCATCACGGTTTAGCGTGTTGAGCATGCCGCGTGTTACCGCGACCGATGCCTTGCCTGGTGACATGCCCGTTGCAAAGGCATTCATGGCATCCGTTTCCATGATATAGACCCGGGGCTTGGGGACACCGGCTGCGAGCGCCATTTCTTCTACAATATTATGTAATTGTTTTTCACCATCATAACTGGCTAATGTGGCGCCGGTCATTTTCATGATGATGCGATCGCCACGTTTAAAGGCGATCCATGTCCAGATAATGCTGGCAGTAAATAATATAGCGCCACCGGCTATCCCCCAGATACTTAAAAACAGTAGCGGGTCTTTGGCGTTGGCTGGAATTGCTCCCGCTGAAATCTGTGCGCTCCAGCCCACCAGATAACCAAGAATAATTGCGATAGTGAATAATATAAATATCAGTTTGCGTGTGGCAGATTGATTGGCTCTGGATGCGGCCATAAAATCGGTACGTTGTAGTAATTTTTTTTGAACGCGTTTTCTACTAGCCATTTCCGGTTTGAGCAGGTTTCCACAAAGCCGGCAGGTGCTGCTGTTTTTACGGTTGCTGGCACCGCATTCCGGACAGGTTATGGTTGTGTCAGACATTCTATGGTGTTGCCAGCAATTTAGCGCAGATTAACTTTTGGTACAGCTTTTTCTTCTTCGGGTACTTCAAAGTATGTTTCATGTTTGAAGCCAAATAAATTAGCTATCATATTAGACGGGAAAGTTTCGACGCCATTATTCATGCCCATGACGCTATCGTTATAGAATTGTCGTGAGAAGGCGATTTTATTTTCTGTGCTACTGAGTTCTTCCATCAGGTTGCTGACATTTTCATTTGCTTTCAGGTCGGGATAGTTTTCCATGAGGGCAAATAACTTACCCAGTGCTCCACTAAGAATGCCTTCGGCTGCAATGGCCTGTTCAGGGCCTTGTGCATTGACGGCACCGTTGCGTGCCTGAATGACCTTTTCCAGAGTTTCTTGCTCGTATTCCATGTAATCCCTGGTCAGCTCGACCAGATTAGGAATCAGCTCGTGACGTCGCTTGAGTTGTACGTCGATTTGACGCCAGGCATTCCTGACCTGATTGCGCAGGTTTACCAGACCGTTATACATGCTTACGATCCAGGCAATAATAATCACAATGACGCCAATACCGATCCAGTCCCCTACATCCATAGAATTACTCCTGATTATGTCACTTGATGATTTTCAGCATACCATTTTTCAAGTAATAAAATAGTGAATTAACGGTTTATATTATAGGGTTAATTGCTGGTATTTTATTAAATCAGGGCGCTATAATGGGGCGGGTAACTATTTGGAGAATGGCGTGAGAAAGTTAAAAATTATTGTGATGACCTGTATGCTGAGTTTCACCCTGAGCACGTTTGCAGGAGCATCTGTACTTGATTCATTAAATACATCCTATAAAACGACACGCATGGTAAAGGATGATTATGTTTTTGTTGTGGACAGTGTAAAAGGAGCCATTGGTGATCGTGGCATCAAGATTAATGGTGTGAATTTTATCGGCAAGATGTTACATCGTACGGCATCTGCAGTCGGGGCGACCAAGCATATTTATAAATACGGTCAGGCCTATAATTTTTGCAGCTCTACATTATCTCGCGCCACCATGGAAGCGGACCCACATAATATCGCTTTCTGCCCTTATATAATTACTATTTATGAATTACTGGATGAGCCAGGTAATGTTTATATTACTTATCGCAAACCGGTTGTTGTCGGCAATGCGGCATCAAAAAAATCATTGAAGGCAATTGGTGATTTACTGGATGGTATTGTTAAGGATGCTTTGGAGTAAA
>JAADHQ010000030.1 GCA_013151795.1 Gammaproteobacteria bacterium
TAGGTTGCCACATGCGGAGAATTGATCAATATCCGGTCTTCACCATCAAAGGGGGTTTCAACGCCACCATTAAAGAAAAAGGTTACATGGGCATATTTCTCTGTTTCAGCTATTCGTAACTGCCGCAAACCCATATTAGACAAATATTCACCAAATACATTGCGCATTTTGTCCGAAGGGAAGGCCACCGGAATTTTGAATACTTCATTATATTCAGTCAAGCTGGCAAACTGTGCCAGTTTAGGGGCCTTACCACGATCAAAACAATCAAAATCGTCTTCAATAAACGGGCGGGTAATCTGACGAGCACGATCTGAGCGATAATTCATGAAAATCATCACATCGCCGTCTTCTACGACAACGGGCTGTTCTCCTTCCGCGACGATAGCAGTAGCCTGAACAAACTCATCTGTTTCACCACGATCATAGGCCAGATCCAGCCCTTCTATTGCCGTTTTTACCTGTACTTCGGCATCACCGTGGGCAATAAGGTTATATGCAGGTTTGATTCTCGGCCAACGATGATCTCGATCCATCGCATAATAACGACCAATCATGGAGACCAGTCGACCCCCGCCAATGTCCTTAAAAGCTGAATCCATCAGTTCTAGCGATGCTTTTGCACTTTTTGGTGGGGTATCACGTCCATCGAGAAAGGCATGCACGAATACTTTACTCACACCACGGTCGACAGCCAATTTTACCATTGCATGAATCTGTTCTTCATGACTGTGAACACCGCCACTGGATAGCAAACCTAATATATGGACAGCCTTGTTATTATCGATAGCCAGATCTACGGCATCCGTCAATGTACGATTGGTATAAAAAGAACCCGTACGAATCGCGCGGCTAACACGAGTAAACTCCTGGTAAACGACACGCCCTGAGCCCAGATTAAGGTGGCCCACTTCCGAATTACCCATTTGCTCTGCGGGTAATCCAACTGCAGCACCGGAAGTCCGTATCAATGTGTGCGAATATCGCTCCCAGAGACGATCCCACACCGGTGTATTTGCGGCATGTACTGCATTATATTCAGTTTTTTCACTGTAACCCCAACCGTCGAGGACAAGCAGGGCCATTGGTCTTGGTCTAATAGACATGATTTTTTAACTTATTTCACTGGTTTTATCACTACAACTACCTTAGACATAGTCTAACCTGAAACGAATAGGTATGTAAGTAATTGTTTTTAATCGGTTAATGATTTTAACTCATTGAGTACAATCAGTAGTTCCATGAATAACATAAACACTGTATTATTGTATAATGTTCCACTAATAAAAGGCAGTATTAATTACATCATGAGCACTGTTTTTGGAAATAATACAAGTCAGTCAGCAGACGGTAACGTAAACATGATAGAAAGCCATGAGCCTCTGATTACACAAGATGAAGATATTGATCGTGCTTCACGATCCCTTAAGGCTATGTCACACCCACTGCGCCTTAAAATACTTTGTACTCTTGGTGATCGTGAAGTCAGTGTGCAGGATATCGTTGAAAATGTCGGTACCTCACAGAGCAATATTTCACAGCATCTGGCCATATTAAGAGACAAGGGTATTCTTGCATCACGAAAAGATGCAAACCGGGTATATTACCGTGTTGGTGACCCGAGAACCTTAAAACTTATTGGCATGATGCGAGAAGTGTTCTGTACGCAAGCACTGTAAAAAACTTGTCGATATAATCGGAGTTTAATAATTTAAATCTCCCCAGTTTGGCGGTATCTCTGATAACCGTTCCATATCTTGCTAACCTCAAGAAACTTATTTTATGAATAATTTTACAGAATTTGTTGGAAACCATCTTTTCCTTAGTGTGTCATTTCTCGGCTTGTTAACCTACTGGATTTTAGGTGAGTTAAAACAACGAATGAATGGCACAAGCGCAGTCTCGCCAATAGACGCTACACGACTGATGAATCACTCTAATGCCGTTGTCATTGATGTTCGGGAAGACAAGGAAATGTCAGACGGAACAATCATCAATGCTATTCACATCCCTGTTGGTGATATATCCAACCAGATTAAAAAAATAGAAAAATATAAAGAAAAACCTGTCATTGTTGCTTGCCGATCAGGTCACCGCTCGGCATCAGCCTGCAACACACTACGCAAACAAGGTTTTTTACATGTCTATAATCTTCGCGGTGGTGTTAATGCATGGCAAAAAGATGGCATGCCCCTGGTAAAAAAATAAACTAATCTTTAATTAATTCAAGAGAAATCACATGACCGACACAAATGAACAGGAATTTGGTATCCACTCCATATATCTTAAAGATGTCTCCTTTGAGGCACCTAATTCTCCAGAAGTTTTCAAAACTCAATTCCAGCCTGAAATTGAAATGAACCTTAATCTGCAAACCAATAATCTGGAAGACCACGTATACGAAGTTGTATTGTCAGTTACCGTATCCGCCAAGGCAAATGACAAAGCTGCATTCCTTGTTGAATTACAGCAAGCAGGTGTTTTTACCTTAAAAGGCTTTGATAAAGAAAACATGGGGCCGATGCTGGGCATTTATTGTCCTAACGTTTTATTCCCGTATGCACGCGAATCCGTCGCCAACCTTGTCACCAAAGGTGGTTTCCCGCAACTGCTACTGGAACCTGTCAATTTCGAAGCCTTGTATGCACAACACCAGGAAGAACAAGACAACAAAACCGTTCAGTAATGAATCACATATAGCAGGCTTAAAAAATAGATTAAGTCTGCTATAGTCCTTATATGTCTAGTTCATCACAAGCCTCTCTTGCCGTTATCGGTGCTGGATCATGGGGCACTGCACTTGCCATTCTGTTTGCTAAAAATGGTCTACACACAACAATCTGGGGACACCTGCCAGAACACATGCAGGCGTTGACCAGAACTCGTTGTAATGAAGAATTTTTACCGGGCTTTAATTTTCCTGACAATCTGCACCCTTGTGTTGAACTGGAGCAGGCACTGGAAAATGCCGATGATGTTTTACTGGTTGTTCCCAGCCATGTTTTCAAAAGTGTCCTGCTGCAAGTAAAACCCCTGTTGCCAGAAAACAAACGAATTGCGTGGGCAACTAAAGGCCTGGAAAGTGGCACAGCTAAACTGTTACATGAAAATGCGCTGGAAGTTATGGGGCAGGGCACATCCTTTGCCATTATTTCAGGGCCAACCTTTGCAAAAGAAGTAGCTGCCGGGTTACCTACAGCCCTTACTATCGCGTCAACTGATGATCGTTATGCAAAACAACTGGCAGAAAAAATGCAAAACAGTACCTTTCGCGCCTATACGTGCAATGACATCATTGGCGTAGAACTGGGAGGGGCAATCAAAAATGTACTGGCAATCGCAGCAGGCATTGCCGACGGACTTGGCTTTGGTGCCAATACACGAGCCGCACTTATCACTCGTGGACTAACAGAAATCATGCGCCTTGGGAAAAAACTTGGCGGTGAAACCGAAACCTTCATGGGTCTCGCGGGTATGGGGGATCTTGTGCTAACGTGCACAGATAATCAATCGCGCAACCGTCGCTTTGGTATAGCTCTCGCGAAGGGAATGAATCCGGATGAAGCGCTTGCATCAATAGGACAGGTCGTGGAAGGCATACAAACTGCTAATGAAATAAACCGTCTTGCCCTGCGCCACAAGATAGATATGCCTATTACCAGACAAGTCTATCGCGTTCTATATGAACAGGTTGACCCAAAAAAAGCTGTGCAGGAATTATTTGCACGTGAGCTTAAACCAGAGTTTGAAAATAAGGCTTGATACTGTTCTGGCATTACAGATAAATTCAAATCAGGCTTTACCCGGTTCTCCGTACGGTTCTATTTTTGAACCCCAGCGCCCTTCATAAAAAGGTCTGGTTTCATGTATAAAATAAGATGAGATATCATCGTCATCGTCTTCAACAATAATAAAATCTATAATTTCTTCTTCATCCGTTACATCACGTGCAACCTGACCTGCTTCCTCAATCACTTTTTCAAGGTCATCGTTGCCTTGTATTCCAATAATGTAATTCGGCTCGTCATCCTGGCTTTTGTCATGTATCAAGGCTAAATAGGCTGCCTTCACATTAGCATGCTTACTAAATAACGTAGTTAATGAATCAACCAGCAAGCCAGGATATTCTTCCGGCTCACCCAACACTACCTCATTATCTGTTTCAATCATTCGTTGAGTTGATTCCTGAACCATCCCTGTTGTTAACAACAGCTCAATTTCATCAGGAAAAAATTCCTTACCGTATTCAGAATGGGGGTTCATGACCAGTTTGGTACCCAGGGTCATTTTAAAAAACTCCCGAACAGACACCTCAAGATAAGAAGCGTCATCTTCAACCGATGACTCCAGGCAAGACATTGAACTGAAAAAAGGAATAATACTTTCGCCCCCGGACTCTTCCCAGCTTACAATTGCAATAGTGTCATCTTCATCTGATTTTTTTTCATTTGTATCTGCTGCCTCTATATTACCCAGTACGAGAACAGTTGAATCCAGCAGCACCTTACAAAACTCGGGCCGATGTGCAGGCTCGGTTGTTGCTAGCCTTAGCAGGGTTTCAAGTTTATTTTCTGGTTCATCAATAATATTCATAATAGTTCCAGTTTGAGTATTCTGTTAGATCGCACCTTTAAACCCTTGTTGCCGCCACGCCTCATATAATATAACAGCAACTGCATTTGATAAATTCAGGCTTCTGCTATCGGCTAACATTGATATACGAATATTATTTTCAGGCTTCAGACTCAACCTGACTGATTCTGGTAAACCGCGTGTTTCTGGCCCAAAAATAAACGTATCACCTTGCCTGTATTCTACCTCGGCATAAGAGAACTGCGCCTTTGTCGTGCATGCAAACATGCGCTGTGGTTTCTCCTTCTGCAGAAACTCATCAAAGTCATCATATATATTTATGTTCGCAAATTCATGATAATCCAGTCCCGCCCGGCGCAGACGTTTGTCATCCAACTCAAAACCCAACGGTTTGATTAAATGTAATTGACTGCCTGTATTTGCACATAAACGTATGATATTACCGGTATTAGGCGGTATTTCAGGCTCAAATAACACAATATTAAACATTCTGCTTTCCTGTATAAATATAAAACATCTGCCAAAAATAAACACTAACTCTTGGCGCAGCCACCATGGATATGCGAAAATACTCCCACGATACAGGCTACATCACAGGCGCATCAAGTGAGTAAAAAAAATAATCCTGCTCTACAATCAGAATTTTGCGGTTTACACTTTAATACACCATTGGTTTTACTTTCCGGTTGTGTCGGCTTTGGTGAAGAATATACACGTGTACAGGGATTTAGTAACCATGATGTTGGTGCCGTCTGCCTGAAAGGCACAACGGGCGCTGCACGTCTGGGAAACTCACCTCACCGCGTATATGAAACACCCGGCGGCATGCTCAATGCAATTGGTTTACAAAATCCTGGCGTCGATCATGTTGTCAATTCTATCCTGCCTGATCTCGACTTTAACGAAACACGTTATATTGCCAATGTTTCAGGCTCTACAATTGAAGAATACCAGGAAGTTTGCCAGAAATTTAATGATTCTGATATTGATGCCCTCGAAATAAATATATCGTGCCCGAATGTCAAAGAAGGTGGTATGGCTTTTGGTAACGACCCTGATATGTCTGCCCGCGTCGTATCCGCATGTCGAAAAGTTACCACTAAACCCTTGATAACAAAATTATCGCCTAACCAGACAGACATTGCAGAAAATGCCAGACGTTGCATCGAAGCAGGAAGTGATGCTTTTGCTGTTATTAATACATTAATGGGCATGGCGATAGATGTTGAAAACCGAACCCCTGTTATCGGTAACAATCAGGGTGGCTTATCCGGGCCCGCTATAAAACCGGTTGCCTTACTTAAGGTGCATCAGGTTTATCAGGTCTGTCGACAACATAGTATCCCGATTATAGGGCAGGGGGGTATTCTTACTGCAGAAGATGCGCTCGAATTCATTATTGCAGGGGCATCAGCTATCGGTATAGGTACGGCACTTTTTTATGACCCACTGGTATGCCATAAAATCAATCAGGGTCTACTTGCATATATGCAGCGTCATAATATTAATGAAATATCTCAATTAACCGGCACACTGATCATGAATGACGGTCGTCCGGGATATAATTCTTAAAGCTACCTGCAAACCCCAATATATTATTTACGCACTACCGTCCTGAGTAAAAAGTCAGCTTTAAATTTTGTGTTTTATAACAAGCATAAAAGACGAATGATTAATAAAAAACCTGAGTACCTGCGCGGGAATAACAAACCATTTTTTCCGGATAATCGTGTATATCGGTAAAAGATAAGTAAGTAAGCAACCTTGATTTAAACCTTTGCGCTCTCTGCGTCCTCAGCGGCCTTTGCGATAAAAGTATCCAGCCCAAAAAGCACAAAACAATAAACATCAACGATATACAATAATCTACTTGTTTATAACAGGCATGTTTGTTACCGGGTTATGGCAATTATTTGAATTGAATATTGGTGGCGCTGGAGGAAATCCAGATTATTGATAGCAAGATTAAAATAAATACCGGCCAGATCAAAAAATTTTCTGCTTTATTTTTTAAAATTACCTATGCTTACATTCTCAATTCTTTTATCTTTCGTGTCAGTGTGTTTCGACCCCAACCTAAAAGTCTGGCTGCATCTTGCCGTTTTCCACCGGTATGTTTTAACGCCACATCAATAAGTATTCTTTCAAAATCAGGCGTTGCTTTTTCCAGTAAATTATCTTCCCCACTTGAAAGGCTTTTGTCAGCCCAATCCTGCAATGCATCTTGCCAGTCACCATAGTTACCTGTTGCATCTGTTTTTTTATCATTTAGTTCCGGAGGTAAATCTTCCAATCGGATTTCTCTACCGGAAGCCATAACAGTTAACCATCGGCATGTATTTTCAAGTTGCCTTACATTACCTGGCCAGGCAAGTGTCTCCATGTATTTATAGACTTCTGGTCGAATTAGTTTTGGTTCTACACTTAATTCTGCGGCAACCTTCTTTAAAAAGAAATCGCTTAATAATGAAATATCTTCACTTCTTTCACTTAATGCCGGTAATTTAATCCGGATAACATTTAATCTATGAAATAAATCTTCACGAAATATGCCTTGTTTTACGCGCTCTTCCAGGTTTTGATGGGTTGCCGTTATTATTCGTACATCTACTTTTATCGGGATATGCCCACCGACACGATAAAACTCTCCATCTGCGAGGACGCGCAATAACCGTGTTTGCAGTTCTGCTGGCATATCACCTATTTCATCCAGAAATAAACTACCACCATCGGCTTGTTCAAAACGTCCTTTGCGCATTGCCTGCGCACCAGTGAATGCCCCTTTTTCATGCCCAAATAATTCAGACTCAAGCAGGTCTTTAGGAATGGCGGCAGTATTTAAAGCGATAAAGGGTTTCTTTGATCTAGGGCTATGTCGATGAAGTGCTGCTGCTACCAACTCTTTACCTGTTCCTGACTCACCATTGATCAGTACTGTAATTTTTGATCGTGACAGTCTTCCTATTGCCCTGAAGACTTCCTGCATTGCAGGTGCTTTACCAATTATTTCCGGGGTTGCTTCGATTTCTTCAACGCTGCTGGCATCTAGTTTTTCGTCATAATGAATTATTGCTCTCCGTGCCAGATCCACTGCATCATCAATATCAAATGGCTTTGGAAGATATTCAAATGCACCACCCTGATATGCAGATAACGCACTATCCAGATCAGAATGAGCCGTCATTATAATCACAGGTATTTCAGGATACTTTACATTAATTTGTTGTAATAACTCTATTCCATCTATTCCGGGCATACGGATATCACTGATAATAACCTTTGGCATTTCTGTTTCCAGTTTTTTCAATACGGGTGTTCCATCTGCAAAACAGGTTGATGCCAGACCGGCCTTTTCCAATGCCTTTTCCAGTACCCAACGTATAGATTTATCATCATCGATTATCCATATTGGATTAGTCATTATTATTCTCCAACGGAATTAGTATTTTAAAAACAGTATTGCCCGGTTCACTGGTGCATTCAATCAAACCGTTATGGCGGTTAATCAAGGATTGCGCAATGGATAATCCCAGGCCTGTTCCTTCTGCCCGTCCTGTTATCATGGGTAGAAATATTTGTTCTTGTATTTCTTTCGGTATTCCCGGCCCTGTGTCTATCACTTCAACCAGAACGATTAATTTATATCGCCGGTTGCCTATTGTGTATTGTCGTTTGCTTCTGGTTCTTAATGTTAATGTGCCGCTGTCAGCCATGGCCTGAATCGCATTTCGAACCAGATTAAGTAACGCCTGGATTAATTGGTCCCGATCTGCATTTATTTCCGGAATACTTGGATCATAATCATGCACTATTTCGATTGAATCACCGGCTTCAACTCTAACAAGATTATGCACTCGCTCAAATATTTCATGGATATTAATCATTTCCTTTTTAGGTAATGCTGATGGCCCCAACATTCGATCAACCAGCTCCTGTAATCGATCTGCTTCTGAAATTATTATCCGGGTATATTCTTTTAACTGCTCATCATCCAGTTCACGTTCAAGTAATTGTGCAGCACCTCGTAATCCACCCAAAGGATTCTTTACCTCATGCGCCATCCCCCGGACTAATGCTCTAACAGCGTGATTCTGGGAAATTAATTGTTCTTCTTTACTAATCTGTACTTGCCGTTCCATGTGCTGAATTTCTACCAATAGATTAGGTTCTGCTTCAGGTACAAAAAGAGGGGTGATATTACAATCCACCGTTAGTGATCTGCCCCCTGACAAATCCAGCTGTACTTCACGTTTTGTAAACGGATGCCCACGAAGAACAGATTCTTTCATACGATCAGTTAAACTCTGGTTTTCTATTACAAGTTGAGTCCATAATTTTCCGCATGCTTTACGGCGACTGATTTCAAACAACATTTCACAGGCCGGGTTGATGTAGATGATCATCAATGATTCATCCAGCAACAGTAAAGATGTGCCCATATTTTCCATAATCCGTTGCTGTATCGAATCAGGAAATTCAATCTTGGATAAAGACTTCATAGATACCAACTAGCAATAAACAATCCAGGTTTGCTTTTTTTATATGGATTTCTTACTGCTTTGTGAATGATTAGAAAAATAGTTAATAATATCATGGAGATACGATTATGGTCGTTCCTTGATATCAAGGTAATAAATTACCACCCGGAATAAATAAGTAATTATATCGACAATAGTATACATTAAATCGCACCAATTTGGTGCAATTTATTTTTCTTGTTATTATTTTAGTAGGAATTAATGCTTATTTAGCTTGTGTTTTAAATCTACGCTGTAAAACAGACTGGCGAAACAAGTGAAATGCGACCGTGCCTGAACTCTTTACTATATTGCCATCAGAATTGATTATTTTAGCGCTAAGCTTATGCGTACCTCTGTCAACGCCTTTATATGTATAACGAGGGCTGGATATTCTGGTGCCTTTTCCATCAAGGGCAAGAATAATTTTATGCCCGGATTGTAATCTGGGTGTCACTTGCATGGATACACTGACAATGCCCGGATTACTTCTGATAGTTGTATCATTTGCGGGACTGGTAATTTTAAAGTCCGTATAGGTAAACTCTTTGGCGGGCTGAACATTTCTTGTTGATGAAACATGGTTAGATTTTCTGGCATGGCTTTTATACACGGGAAATACGGGTATATCTACTATCTCAGCACCTTTTTGAGGTTTGTCAGAATATACAACCACGCCATTATCATCTACCCAGCGATAAACTGCTGCTTGCACATTGAACGTAACGATTAAACTTAAAATTATTACTTGCCCTAACAATCTCATCACTTGTATTCCCTGATATTTAATATGCTATCTCAAGTATATGCTATAAAAACGAAAAACGCCCCCAACTGGAGGCGCTTAACGGTAATTTAATATTCAGGAAGCTCTGATTTATCCACAAACGGGGCAGAGCCGCCTTAAATATTACAAGCTGTAATACATATCAAACTCTACTGGATGAGTAGACATGCGTAAACGTGTCACTTCTTCCATTTTAAGTGCAATAAAACCATCGATCATATCATCTGTAAATACACCACCTTCAGTGAGGAACTTACGATCAGCATCAAGTTCTTCCAATGCCTGATCAAATGAATGACAAACTTGTGGAATGGTTGCTTCTTCTTCAGGAGGAAGATCATAAAGATCTTTATCCATCGCATCTCCAGGATGAATTTTATTTTTAATTCCATCAAGGCCAGCCATCAGATAAGCTGCAAAACAAAGGTAAGGATTTGCTGTTGAATCACCAAAACGAACCTCGATGCGGCGTCCTTTAGGATTAGATATAAAAGGTATACGAATAGAGGCAGAACGATTACGAGCAGAATATGCCAGCATTACAGGTGCTTCAAACCCAGGAACCAATCTTTTATAGCTATTGGTTGAGGAGTTTGCAAATGCATTCAGTGCACGAGCATGTTTGATAATGCCGCCAATGTAGTAAAGAGCGATATCTGATAAGCCACCATATTTTTTGCCGTCAAACAGGTTCTTGCCACCTTTAAATAATGACATATGAACGTGCATACCATTACCATTGTCACCGACAATTGGTTTAGGCATAAATGTAGCTGTTTTGCCATAAGCATGCGCAACATTTTGAACAACGTATTTCAGAATCTGTACTTCATCTGCCTTGCTTACCAATGTATTAAAACCGGAACCAATTTCACACTGGCCAGCCGTTGCAACTTCGTGATGATGTACTTCTGTATCAACGCCCATATCATTAAGAGCAAGACACATTGCCGAACGAATATCATGTAGGGAATCAACAGGAGGAACAGGGAAATAACCCCCTTTAACACCAGGACGATGCCCCATGTTGCCGTCAGCATAAACTTTTTCCGAGTTCCAGCTGGCTTCTTCTGAATCAATCTTTACGAAACAACCTGATAAATCAGAACCATAACGAACATCATCAAGAATAAAGAATTCATTTTCAGGTCCAAAGTAAGCCTTGTCTGCAATTTTCGTTGATTTTAAATAGGCTTCTGCACGATTGGCAACAGAACGTGGATCACGCTCATAACCTTGCATCGTTGCAGGCTCAAGGATGTCACATGTGATGTTCATGGTCATATCATCGAAAAATGGATCGAGGACAGCCGTAGATGCATCTGGCATAAGGATCATGTCTGATTCATTAATGCCTTTCCAGCCTGCAATACTGGAACCGTCAAACATCTTGCCTTCTTTAAAGAAACCCGCATTTACTTCATGCGCAGGTAACGTTACGTGTTGTTCCTTACCAATGGTGTCGGTAAAACGCATATCAACGAATTTTACATCGTTGTCCTTCATCAATTTTAAAACTTTTGCGGACATTCGCCACTCCTCCAGGATCTTCTTTTATAAAAAACTACACTAGTCCGGCTTTCAATCCGGGCTGGTGAGCGTCAATTAACTTTAGCCTAACTGTAATTTGCATAAAATATGCCATGCAAATTATTTATTATAATTCAATTGCTTGGTTACATACTTATTATCATTACGTATAAAGAAGCACAAAAATGATGCGTACTTGTCTTAAAATGCACCAATATTGTACCTTAATAAAAACCGACTCTTACTTCACCAATCTCATCCAGTTTTTTACTGGCCTGAATCAATGTATCTGATATTACCCGAGCTGTCATTTCATCACTACATATTTCGATAGGTAATTGCAGATCAACATGAATCTTACCATCTAAATAGTGCAATGTAATAGCCTGAATTTGATCCGCAGCAGCAATACCTGACCAACAATCACGCAACTTGTTGCTGATTTCGCCCCGCAACGGCAAATGGCCACTCGGCTGTGCATTTTCATCATCTTCAGGGTCGATATGAACCATAACATCAGTTACTTCATCAAACTCATGGATCAACCGTTGTCGAACAGTTTCACTTATATGATGCCCTTCGGACACGCTCAAATGCGAAGCTACCTGAATATGTACATCAATTAGCGCATCGGCACCCATACGTCGCGTTCGTAATAAATGCAGGTTTTCGACACCATCCAGATGCTGAATATAATGACGAATTTTTTCTACCCGCTCTGTTTCCAGTGCCGTATCTACCAACTCACGAATACTGTGCCATGCCAGATCCCAGCCGATTTTAGCGATCATGTATACAACACCAATAGTAGCAATCGCATCAAGATAACTTAACCCGGCCATCGATCCGACAATACCAATAAGCACGATGATGGATGAAATAGCATCACTGCGACTATGCCAGGCATTGGCCTTTAATAAATTTGAACGCAACCGTTCTGCTGTATGCATGGTGTACTGGTAGATTGCTTCCTTTGAAATAATAGAAACCAGTGCTGCGCTAAAGGCCAGCCAACCCGGATGCATTTGCAGCTCCGGATGAAACAGCCTGTTAATTGCGTCATAACCAATGCCTAGAGCAACTGCAAGTAGTGCGAAACCAAGCGCAACTGTTGTCATCGTTTCTATTCTGGCGTGACCATACGGGTGATCTTCATCAGCTTCACGACTGCCATGCTTGGCTGCAAACAGAACCATCACATCAGTTACCAGATCAGATAAAGAATGGATACCATCTGCAATCAGTGCCTGTGAACTTCCAACATAACCCGTTACTATTTTACCAATACCCAGAACAAGATCCAGCGCTGCACCAATCAGGGTGACACGTTTGATTTCAATATAACGTTGGTCTACATCCACGGTTATCGCATCACTTCAATTTTTATTAATACCTGCGTTTCATTCTGTTCGGCCACTAATACTTTATGACCGTTTATTCGACACCAGGCACCAACATCATTTAATGCGCCAGGGTCGGTACACACAATTTCCAGAATATCGCCGTTGTTTAATTCCGCTACTCGATCCTGCGTTTTTATTACAGGCATCGGACAGAGTAATCCACTTGCATCCAGTTTAAATTCAGCCATTATTTTATCTTTAATTTCTCTATAATTTAATTTTATACATTATTGTAAATACGTATTTAAACCTATAAAAACAGGCTTTATACGGACCAACTCGCTGGCATCTCTGATATACCAATCGGCTTCACCCTGATTAAATCAATTTCTCCGTTAATCTGACGTAATTCAACTTCCACTTCATTTTCCAGCTTTCCTTTACTGTAACGCGCCGCGATACGTGCGGCCAGTTGACAGTCTTCTGCGCTAGGTTGGCCATCCAGCAAAACCAGTGGCCCGGAGTGGCTAATTGTTTTAATCGATATAAAACGATTACGGTAACCTTGCATGAAATTTACTTCGCCTTCTTCACGAGCAATAATCAATTTGAAATTTTTTGCAGGTCGAATATGGCGACCTACCTTTAATAACATAATATCATCCATTTCATATTCTTTATTCCCGCGAGCATCCCAAAGGTCCACCAGTTTTTTTGAATAATGTTCATCCGTAAGAAAACAGCAACCACCAGCAGGTTGCGCATAATCATCAAAACCGTAATGTTCAGCCAACGCCATTTGCGGCTTGCGTGATCGCCCATGAAAGTCGAGCAACTCATCCCGTGTAACCCAGCCCTCACGCTCTGGTAAAGTAGGTTCAAAATGTTTCGCACATAACGGCCGTAACAACCGATCGCCCGCCCCCGACTCTTGTGCAATAACCGGCATGGTATCTTTACGTTGAGACATAGGCCGTTGGCCCATTACTTCGCCGGTAATAATAAAATCAAAATCATTTTTTTCAATCCATACCAGTGCCTGTTGAACCATGAAAGTTTTGCAGTCATGGCACGGATTCATATTGGCGCCATATCCGTGTTTTGGATTGATTAATACGTCTTTATATTTTTCGATAACATCAATGATATGTAATTTAATACCCAATGTTTCTGCAACCCAAAGGGCATTGTTGCGTTTGGGTTTTGCCTTGTCTTTTTTACGAATGGCATGGGTATGACCTTCTACACAAAAACCGGTGTAGAAATTAATACCTTCAACATGGACGCCTTGCTCCATAATGACCTTGGTAGCCAATAGTGAATCCAGTCCTCCGGATATAAGGGAGACAGCTTTAATTTTTCGAGTCATGATGATTATCGGGGTAATAGTGATCAGGGGCGATATTATACCCCCTGAACCAGATTCAAGCATAGAACAGGCTTTGCTTTATTAAAATATCCTGCTTTCAAACCGTGAAAGGTGGCCTTTATGTATCATTTCATGCGAATTTTATGTTTCCGGTCAATTAATTACCCAAATAAACTGCATTTTTGTTTAATGGCAGCCTCTGAGCAAGTTATAATCACACACTTATTATTGTTGTAGCTGGACTGATTGAAAATGGCAAAGAAAAAATTGGCGGATGTCTCAACTTTTCAGGGACTTATACAGGCATTACAAGCATACTGGGCTGAACAGGGCTGCATCCTCATTCAACCCTATGATATGGAGGTTGGTGCAGGTACATTCCATACCGCCACTTTTCTACGCTCTATTGGCCCGGAGCCCTGGAGAGCAGCCTATGTTCAACCATCCAGACGACCCACTGACGGGCGTTATGGCGAAAACCCTAACCGTCTGCAACATTATTACCAGTTTCAGGTTGTCTTGAAACCTTCACCGCTAGACATACAGGATCTTTACCTTAACTCATTGAAAATGCTAGGTATTGACCCCTTGGTTCATGATATTCGTTTTGTCGAGGATAACTGGGAATCACCTACTCTTGGTGCATGGGGACTGGGTTGGGAAGTCTGGCTAAATGGTATGGAAGTTACCCAGTTTACCTACTTTCAACAAGTAGGCTCGCTTGATTGCGAACCGGTAACAGGTGAAATAACCTATGGCCTCGAACGCATAGCCATGTATTTGCAAGGTGTTAAAAGTGTCTACGACCTTGTCTGGACAAATGGGCCCGATGGGCCTGTGACCTATGGCGATGTCTTTCACCAGAATGAGGTCGAAATGTCTGCCTATAACTTTGAACACGCCAATGTACCTGGCTTGTTTAACTGGTTTGATAACTGTGAACATGAAGGCAACAATCTGATCGAGCTTGATTTGCCACTACCCGCCTATGAAATGATGATGAAGGCCTCCCATACATTCAATCTGCTGGATGCCAGGAACGCAATCTCGGTTACAGAACGAGCAAGTTATATAGGCCGTATTCGTGCCTTGTCACGCGCAGTCGCTGCAAAATATTACGAAAGCCGTGAAAAACTCGGGTTCCCCATGCTTAAATCCAGCAAGAGGAGCAAATAATGAAAACGTCTGATTTGCTCATTGAGATTGGAACTGAAGAATTACCACCAAAAGCCTTAAAAAAATTATCTGTCGCCTTCAGTGACGGTATTCGCAACGGGCTTGAATCTGCTGAACTCGAGTTTGAAACGACAACAGCATATGCATCACCACGACGCCTTGCTGTGCTGGTTAAGGGGTGTCAAAAAAAACAATCCAATAAAATAATTGAAAAACGTGGGCCCTCACTAAAAGCGGCTTATGATGATGAAGGTAATCCTACACAAGCTGCTACCGGTTTCGCAAAAAGTTGTGGTGTTGAAGTAGCAGAACTGGACAAACTCGAAACTGATAAAGGAACCTGGCTTTCGTATAACAGTGAACAGCGGGGTAAGACGGCGCAGTCTATTATCCCTGCAATTGTTCAAAAATCACTGGATGATTTACCTATCCCTAAACGTATGCGCTGGGGTAACCTGAAAGAACAATTCGTACGTCCTGTACATTGGGTTATTTTATTATTTGGTGACCAGGTCATTAACGCAAAAATTCTCGGCATAAAAGCAGGGCGGGAAACAGTAGGTCATCGATTCCATCATCCTGATACTATCTATATCGATGCCCCTGAAAATTATGCGTCACTTCTTGAGACTAAAGGTAACGTCATTGTTGATTTTGAATCCAGACGGAACCTTATCCTCACCCAGATTCTGAAAGTCGCAAAAATAAAGGGTACGGCCATCATTGATGGATCGTTACTGGATGAAGTAACAGGTATGGTTGAGTGGCCACAAGCAATAATAGGTAATTTCGATGAGCGTTTTCTTGATGTTCCTTCCGAGGCATTAATTTCTGCCATGAAAAGCCATCAAAAATATTTTCATGTTGTTGATGATAACAAAAAACTCATGCCTCACTTTATTACTATCAGTAATATTAAAAGCAAAAAACCCGCTATGGTCCGCGTAGGTAATGAGCGCGTTATTCGTCCACGTCTGGCAGACTCCGAATTCTTCTGGAAGCAGGATCAAAAACAACCGCTCTTCAGCCACAACAAGACTTTGAATAATGTTGTATTCCAGTCAAAACTCGGATCATTACACGACAAGGTCTTACGCACTTCAGAACTTGCCGGACATATCGCAGAAATAACCGGCCTCGATGTTGAAAAAACCAAACGTGCGGCTATGTTATGTAAATGTGATCTTATGACCAACATGGTTAGTGAATTCCCTGACCTTCAAGGTACGATGGGACGCTACTATGCAGAGCTGGATGGTGAAGACAAAGAAGTTGCCCTGGCAATTGAAGAACATTACATGCCACGTTTTTCCGGCGATAAACTTCCTTCTACCGATGCAGGAAAATGTCTGGCGCTGGCAGACAAAATAGACAGCATGGTAGGTTTATTTGGTGTTGGCCTGCCACCTACTGGTGACAAGGATCCGTTTGCACTTCGACGAGCAGCGCTTGGTGTCGTACGTATTTTAATAGAAGAAAATCTTGATATCGATCTGAATATTATCATCAAGAAAGCAATTAAGAATTACACCTACCAAAAACTCGCCCTTGCTGTAAATGAAGCAACCACCAGTGTCTATAACTTTATTCTCACAAGATTACAGGTCTATTATGTCAATAAGGGTTTTGCCCGTGATGAAATTGATGCGGTGTTATCACTTAAACCGTCTCAACTTAATGATTGTGAAAATCGCTTACGCGCCTTGTCCGAATTCAGAAAATTACCTGAAGCAACAAGTCTGGCTGCAGCAAATAAACGTATTTCAAATATTATTAAAAAATCCAAAGATAAGATTCCTGAAAAATGTAATCCTTTTATACTCGTAGGTAAAGATGAAAAAATGCTTGCCACCGTTATGGGTGATATGATTAACGAACTCGAACCATTATTTGATAACCGTGATTATGAAGCCGCCATGAAAAAACTGGCAGGGCTGAGAAAGTATGTCGATGCTTTTTTTGATAATGTTATGGTCATGACAAAAGAAGATACTTTACGTATTAATCGTCTTGCATTGCTTAACTCTATCCGCAATCAATTTCTTAAAGTTGCTGATATCTCTAAACTCCAATAGGCCTTATCATGAACGAACTAAACCCTGACTCCTATAAAGACATGTTAGATACGGTTCAGGCCTTTCATGATAAACATGATTTTAAAAACACCGGTGGAGAAGAACTAACCTATCGGCTGGCATTAATGTCTGAGGAACTGGGTGAAATGTCTGCCTGTGTTACCAAGGGCAAGAGTAAAGAAGATCTCGCAGAAGAAACAGCTGATCTATTTATCCTCTTACTCGGTACAGCCATTTCAGCCGACTTCAATCTCAATGATGCCTTCTGGAAAAAAATGGATAAAATTATGAAGCGAGATTCCAGAATGGTTAATGGCCGTATTCGCGTATCTGAATTTAAAGACTAAAGAATCAATATGAAACACATCATACTCGGCAGAGACGGCGTTATAAATGAAATCACCGACGACTTTATAAAATCACCCGATGAATGGTGTGCAATTCCTGGTAGCCTTGATGCGATTGCACGACTTAATCGAGCCGGATTTCAGGTTATCGTTATTACAAATCAACCCGGCCTTGCACATAATGTACTGTCTATCCGCTCCCTGAATGCCATTCATGATAAAATGCATAAAGAACTGGCTTTGTTTTCTGCCCAGATTGAGTCCATCATGTTCTGCCCACATAAAACACAGGATAACTGCCAGTGTAAAAAACCTAAGCCCGGACTATTTCTTGACCTGAAAAATCGACTTAATATCTCTCTGTCGAATAGCCATGTCGTTGGTGATTCTTTATCTGACCTTCAGGTTGCACAGGAAATCGGCGCTTTACCCATACTGGTCAAAACAGGCAAGGGCAAACAAACCATCAGCAAGGCTATTGGTCTGGATAATATTCCGATTTTTGATGATCTTGCTACTTTTACCGATCATTTATTATCACAATAAGCTACGGACTAATTTTATGTACACCCTTCGCACGATACTTTTCTGGATAGGTTTTACTTTCTCAACTGTCATTATTATGACTACACTTTCAGTCTCGTTTATTCTGCCTTTCCGATTCAGGTTTTTTATTTCAAAGGGCTGGCCGCTCCTTAATTCATGGTGGCTTAAACTTACTTGTAATCTATCTTATGAAATACACGGCCTGGATAATATACCTGATGAGCCTGTTATATTTATGAGTAAACACCAGTCCACCTGGGAAACCATCACCTATCAATTATTCCTGCCTCCTACTGCCTGGGTTATAAAACGTGAACTTCTCTGGATCCCTATTTTCGGCTGGGGTGTTGCCATGCTAAACCCGATTGCAATTAACCGTAAATTGAGCAAGGCTGCTCTCAAACAGATAATTGAACAGGGTAAAAAGCGCCTGAATGCTGGTATTAATATTATGATATTTCCCGAGGGCACCCGTACTACTGCAGGAACAAAAACCAAATATAAACCGGGAGGGGCTATATTAGCTGCTAAATCCGGGAGACGGGTTGTGCCTATCGCCCATAATGCAGGTTATTTCTGGCCAATGGATCAATTTGTTAAACATTCAGGCACCATCACGGTTGTTATCGGCAAACCCATCTCTACTGAAGGAAAATCAGCAAGTGAAATTCTCAAAGAAACGGAAACCTGGATAGAAGCGGAAATGGTTAAAATAGGTGGTAGAACATAAGTTGTCTGGGTTTATAAATCAGATAACGTTTTTCAATAACTTACAAACCGAAAAATCATAATACGCTATAAATATTACTGCCTGAATCATTAATACAGATATTTCGCTCGCAAAACCTGGATATAAAAGTATATTATTTAATATCCCCAATACACCCGTCTCTTGTTATTTTTTAAAAATACATTGACTAACTGTTAAACAAGGATCATTGCTTTATTAAAAATAATCTTTTCTCAAGGAAACTACCGTCATGGTGTCTACGACAAAAAAAATTAAAACAGATGAATTCGACTCCACAACAATGCCTTTTGTGGCATCCTGTAAAATAATTGAACCATTAGCACCATTTCGCTGGTTACGCCAGGGCTGGGCAGACATGATGCGGGCACGTAAACAAAGCCTGAGTTATGGATTAGTCATGACACTAATCAGCTATTTTGTCACCATCGTCGCCTATCTAATGGACAGTTATATGTTGCTGTTTGCCTTACTATCCGCTTTCTTCTTTCTCGGCCCTGTACTGGCGATTGGACTTTATTCTATCAGCTGTCAGTTACAGGAAGGAAAATCTCCAAGGCTGGGCTATTGCTTACGAGAGGGCAGGCGTCATATTGGTAATGGCCTGGTGTTTGCTTTTGTCTTACTAATCATATTCCTGATCTGGGCGCGTGCGGCTTCAATGGTACATATTTTTTTTCCTGAAGAGTCATCTCCACATTTTGCTGATTTATTGGTGTTTCTGGGAATCGGTACTGTCATCGGTGCCTTTTTCTGCGCTATTATATTTACCGCCAGTGTATTTTCCTTACCCATGATCATGGATCGCAAGGTTGATGTTATTACGGCAGTAATCACCAGTGTCAACGCCGTATTCAGAAACAAACTTGCAATGCTGGTCTGGGCCGGAATTATTGTACTTAGTGTATTACTTAGTATCGCTACTGCCTTTATAGGCATGACTATACTTTTACCACTAATTGGTCATGCTACCTGGTATGGATACAAGGAAACTATTGATGCTGATCTATGGCCGCGATACGAACCACTTGATCAATAAGCCGACGATTTAAACCTTCAGGCCTTTATTCCGGTTTCTGGTAAATACCCAGTTATTTCCTTCAGATAACTTTTTACTATAACGATAGCCTTCAACATCAAATTGCTTGATGTCTTCCGGATTATCAATTTTATTCTGAATAATATATCGACTTAACAAACCACGTGCACGTTTGGCATAAATGCCTATCATTTTATAATCGCCATTTTTATACTCTTTAAAAGCAGGCGTTATAATTGTAGCCTTAAGGTATTTTGGTTTAACTGATTTAAAATATTCATTCGAAGCCAGATTAACAAGTATTTCAGATTTAATTTTTTTTAGTTGTTTGTTGAGTCCTTCGCTTATTTCCGCACCCCAGAACTCATATAAATTTTTGCCTCGCAAGGTAGTAAGCTTACTACCCATCTCAAGACGATATGGCTTCATCAGATCTAAAGGTCGTAACAATCCATAAAGCCCGGATAAAATACGCAGGTGTTTTTGAGCAAAATCAAAATCTGCCTTTTTAAAGCTATCTGCATCCATCCCGGTATACACATCACCTTTAAAGGCAAGGACAGCCTGTTTGGAATTTTCAGCGGTAAATTTTTTATCCCAGCTTTCATACCGATCAAAATTAAGCTCGGCAATCTTGCTACTAACGTGCATCAGCTCGGATATATCAAACGCAGAAAAATCACGCATTCTGTTAACCAGCATTTCTGATTCATCCAGATAATCCGGGATCGTATACTTTTTAGTTTTAGATAAAGTTTCGTAATCCAGCTTTTTTGCCGGGGAAACAACGATCAACATCTTCTAGACATCCAGGTTGGCTACTGCCAATGCATTCTTTTCTATGAAAGCACGACGGGGCTCTACGTTATCACCCATCAGTGTGGTAAATACCTCATCAGCTGCAACTACATCTTCAATAGTTACCTGTAGCAATCGACGTTGATCCATATTCAGCGTAGTTTCAAATAACTGTTCCGGGTTCATCTCGCCCAGACCTTTATAACGTTGAATATTCATGCCTCGCTTGGATTCTTCCATTAACCATGTCATCACTTCCTTGAAACTGCTAACTTCACAGGTTCGTTCTCCACGCTGAATAGTGGCACCATCTTCCAGCAAGCCATCAAGCTTTTCTCCAAGATCCGTCATTGAACGGTATTCAGCAGACTCAAAAAATTCACTTTGAATAACCTGTTCATGGCTTATACCATGCAGGTGCTTAACAACCACAAGGTTAAAGGCATCACTGTCTACAACCGGTTCATATCGGGTTTCAAATTTAATTGAAGCATTCTGGCCATCATTCAATCGCCCCTGTAACTCTTCACACCATTGTTTAATCGTATCTTTATTTATCAGGGATTCTTTCTTAAGCCTTTGAATATAAATGATTTTTTCTAGTATTTCCGGGGATATTCTTCTTGATAATCGCTGTATTGTTGCCATTACACGGACATAATCATTCGCCAGGCTTTCAAGTGGAGCGCCTGATATTGCTGGTGCATCCTGATTGACGTGCAATGAGGCACTATCCAGTGCCAATGTTAATAAATAACTGTTTAGCTCGGAATCATCTTTTACGTAATATTCCTGTTTTCCCTTTTTAACCTTATACAAAGGTGGCTGAGCAATATAAACATATCCCTTTTCTATAAGCTCTGGCATTTGACGATAAAAGAAGGTTAATAATAAAGTCCGGATATGCGAACCATCCACATCGGCATCCGTCATTATGATAATACGATGATATCGTAATTTTTCCGCGTTAAATTCATCGCGCCCTATACCACAGCCAAGTGCCTTGATTAACGTACCGACTTCTACAGAAGACAGCATTTTATCAAAACGTGCCTTTTCAACATTTAAAATTTTGCCTTTTAACGGCAGTATCGCCTGGTATTTACGATCACGCCCCTGCTTGGCAGAACCACCCGCCGAATCACCCTCCACCAGAAATATCTCGGATAATGCAGGGTCTTTTTCCTGGCAATCTGCCAGTTTGCCGGGTAAGCCGGCCAAATCAAGCGCGCCTTTGCGTCTGGTTAATTCCCTGGCCTTACGTGCTGCCTCGCGAGCACGTGCTGCATCAATAATCTTGGCAACAATATTTTTTGCTTCACTGGGGAATTCAAGCAAAAATTCCTGTAATTTTTCAGACATGCTGGATTCAACAATACCTTTTACCTCTGAAGACACCAGTTTATCTTTGGTTTGAGATGAAAATTTTGGATCTGGTACCTTAACGGATAATACGGCTGTTAGCCCTTCACGCGCATCATCACCAGAAACATTAACCTTTACTTTTTTAGCGCTGCCTTCAGACTCGACATAGTTATTTAGTGTTCGTGTTAGTCCGCCGCGAAAACCTGCAAGGTGTGTTCCGCCGTCACGTTGTGGAATATTATTGGTAAAACAAAAAATATTTTCCTGGTATGAATCATTCCACTGCAAGGCTACCTCAACGACAACATCATCTTTTTCCGTCGTAAAGTAACAAACCTTTTCATTTAATGGTGTTTTATTCCTATTAAGATGTTTTACAAAAGCCTGGATACCCCCTTTATATTCAAACGTATCGGTCTTATCTGTTTTTTCTTCCGTTATTTTTATGCAAACACCGGAATTTAAAAAAGAAAGTTCACGAAGACGTTTCGCAAGAATATCAAAATGAAATTCTGTTAACGCAAAAATATTTGAATTGGGTTTAAATCGAATTTCGGTACCGGTATATTCGGCATCACCAATAACTTTCAGTGCACCCTGTGGTTCACTATTTTTATATTCTTGATAATGAACCTTGCCTTCTCTTCTAATAGTAATGGATAAGGCTTCTGAAAGTGCATTTACAACAGAAACGCCCACACCATGCAGACCACCTGAAACTTTATAGGAATTATCATCAAACTTACCGCCCGCATGCAACACAGTCATAATAACTTCAGCAGCTGATACGCCTTCTTCTTCATGAATATCCGTCGGTATACCACGGCCGTTATCTGTAACCGTAATAGAATCATCACTATGAATAATGACATTTATTTCCGTACAATGCCCTGCCAATGCCTCGTCAATCGCATTATCAACCACTTCAAATACCATATGATGAAGTCCTGTTCCATCATCTGTATCACCAATATACATACCAGGTCTTTTACGCACAGCATCAAGGCCTTTTAAGACTTTAATATTGGATGAATCGTAGGTATCTTCACTCATAACATTTTCCTTCGGGCACCTTATTACAACAAGGATAACAGCACATCCTGTTAACAGACAGTATTATATCACTTCTGATAAAACGCCGTGTTCCACGTGGAACATCTTGCCTGATTTAGCGCTATCAAGCACAGAACTCAGGGTTTGTTTCTCTATCGAAGTAAGAAACATCTGCACGTCCATATTTATCAAAATAGATAACAAGGCCTCTCTGTTTTTTTCGTCCAGTTCGGCTGCGACATCATCTATGAGTAAAATACATTTTTTATTGGTTTTTTGGTTAAAGAGTCCTGCTTGCGCCAACAAAAGACCAGTAACTAATATTTTTTGTTGGCCACGGGATATCCTTTCGTTTGCCAATACCCCGTCTACAAGTATCTTAACATCCGCTCTTTGTGGGCCAACCGTTGTATAACCCCTATCCATATCCTTTTCTATTGCCTTTTCTAATGCTTCTGGAAAATCCATGTCTTTTTGCCAACCTTGTTGGTATTCAACACAGCTATCCATATCACCCAAAACAGGCTTTATATAATGATGTAATATTTCCTGCAGATCATTTATATAATTTTTTCTTAATTTATCCAGTATCAATGCATTATCAATTAATTCTTTATCCCATATAGATATATAATCTTTTCTGGATTTTTTCCTAAGTGCCATATTCCGTTGCTTTAAGGCTTTTTGATAACGTTGCCACGCTGGATAGAATGTTTGTTCCACGTGGAACACTCCCCAATCCAGAAACCGTCTTCTAAACTTGGGACCTTCTTCTAATAATTGATGACTATTTGGATGAATAACTTGTAAAGGGAGGTTTGCAACCAAATCTGACACTTTGGTTACTTTTTGTTCATTGACACGAATTTTTACTGTTTTTGCATCTTTTTGAACCCCAAATGGCACAATTTGTCCTTTTTGAGATTTCAGCCTGGCATAGACAGCAAGACTATTTTGGCCTTTTTGTAATATTCGATCAAATCGATTTGTCCTGAATGAAGTAGCTCTTCCAAGAAAATAAATAGCTTCCAATACACTGGTTTTACCAGAAGCATTTTCACCAATAATGATATTCAGATCAGCGGCAGGTTCAATATCTACTGGTTGTAGATTTCTGAAATGTCTAATCCCGAGATTAATAAGCGCCATTGGCTGGTATTATTATTACCTATAAACGCATTGGCATAATGACATAACGGCAATCTTTCGCTTCGGCAGGTTCAATAAGGCAGCTACTATTTGAATCTGTTAATGAAATAGTAATGTGATCTTCTGGTATAGCATTTAGGGCATCAAGAATATAATTAACATTAAATCCTATTTCAACACTTTCTCCCTCATATTCTACTTCTATTTCTTCTTCTGCTTCTTCCTGTTCTGGGTTGTGTGCCTGGATAGCTAATAATTTACTTTCGAGTGATATACGAACACCCTTATATTTTTCGTTTGAAAGAATAGATGTGCGTATCAGCGCTTGTTTTAATGTGTCTCGTTTTGCGCCAACAAATTTATTTGCTGCTTTTGGTAATACTTTATTGTAATCAGGAAATTTTCCATCAATTAGTTTAGATGTAAAACGTAGATCAGGTAGTTGTATACGTATATGATTTGAACCCAGTTGTACAATGGCCATTTCATCTGAATCTTCCAGTAAACGCGCTAATTCCTGGATACCTTTTCTGGGCACTATTACTTGATGATTATCGTCATCTGCTGTTGTATCTGCATTTACTTCACAAATAGCTAAACGATGGCCATCTGTTGCGACTGTTCTTAATTGCCCTTCTTTAATTTCCAGTAATAAACCATTCAGGTAATAACGTACATCCTGTTGAGCCATGGCAAAACTGGTACGTTCAATTAATTTTTTAAGTTCTCTTTGAGGTAAACTGAATTCTTTTTGTACTTGAATATCATCAATTAATGGAAATTCAGCGGCAGGTAAAGTAGAAAGAGTAAATTTACTTTTGCCTGATTTAACTTGTATACGTTCATTGATAAAACTTACATTCAATTCTGATTCATCTGGAAGGGTACGGCATATATCCAGAAATTTTCTTGCCGGAATAGTAACTTCACCACTATCGGTAACATCAAGATTAAAGTTCGCTACTAATTCAACTTCCAGATCGGTTGCCGTTAATGAAATTCTTCCGTTTTCTGCTTGAACTAAAAGATTGGATAAAACAGGTAATGTTTGTCTGCGTTCAACAACACCGATAACAAACTGAAGAGGTTTGAGTAAGGTTTCACGTTTTATCTTAAACTTCATTCTAATTCCTTATTTATTAAATAATATAATATATAAAATATATTGTTATTGTTATTATTACTGAGCGCCTTAAATGTTAATAACAATAATTAATCTATATTTTTCAATAGCATACATAACATTTTTTACTGTATAAGCAATAGTAAAAGACATTTATATCTTGTTATAAACCTGTGTATAAAAATTGGATAACTTTGTTTGTTATCTTTATTAACAAGTTATCCACATCATGTGCTAAGAATTCTTAACAGGCTTAAATAATCTTCTTTTATACGTATTTCTGATTCTTTTAATTCATTAATCTTACGACAGGCATGAAGAACAGTCGTATGATCCCGGCCTCCAAAAGCATCACCAATTTCAGGCAAACTATGGTTGGTTAATTCTTTTGCCAGCGCCATTGCTATTTGTCGTGGCCTGGTAATTGATCGCGTACGTCGAGGTGATAATAAATCATGCACGCGTATTTTGTAATACTCAGCGACCGTTTTTTGTATATTTTCTATGCTAACCAATCGGTCTTGTAATGCAAGTAAATCCCGTAATGCTTCTTTGGCAAAATCCAGTGTAATGGGACGATTGGTAAAATGTGCATTGGCAATAACACGTTTTAGTGCGCCTTCCAGTTCGCGTATATTTGAGCGCAAACGCTTGGCAATAAAAAAAGCGACTTCGTCAGGAAGATTAGCATTCATTTGTTTTGCTTTACCAAGAAGAATCGCAACCCGGGTTTCAACGTCAGGCGGCTCAATGGAAACCGTGAGCCCCCAGCTAAATCTGGATTTTAGTCTTTCTTCAAGATCATTTACTTCTTTTGGATAGCGATCACAGGTTAAAATTATTTGTCGCTGACCCTCTAGCAAGGCATTGAAAGTATGGAAAAACTCTTCTTGTGAGCGTTCTTTTTTAGCAAAAAACTGAATGTCATCGATCAGTATTGCATCAACTGATCGATAGAATTTTTTGAATTCATTCATTGCATTTTGTTGCAATGCTTTCACCATATCAGCAACAAATCGTTCAGAATGCAGGTATATAATTTTTGCATCAGGATTGTGCTGCAGCATCATATTGCCGACAGCATGCATTAGATGAGTCTTGCCCAGGCCTACACCACCGTAGATAAATAAAGGGTTATAGGAATTTCCGGGGTTTTCACTTACCTGAAGAGAGGCCGCCCTGGCGAGCTGATTAGATTTACCTTCAACAAAAGAATCGAATGTAAAATCACTATTTAGATTACTTTTATGTAATACAACAGGCGCTTTAGTGGAACGGTTATTATTTGCCTGTTCAGGTTCATCGGCAGTTTGAATGCTGCCAACCCTTAATTTAAGACTGGGCGGGGTATCAGGTGCCAAAGAAGCAATGGATTCCTGTATTGATTCCAGAAAATTAGTGGTTATTTTATCCAGTACAAACTGATTTGGGGCCAGTAATTGTAATAATTGCTTGTCTTCAATCGCGTGCAAGGGCCTGATCCAGGTATTAAACTGGTGTTGAGGCAGCTCATCTTCAAGATATTGAAGGCATTGGCTCCAAAGTTGTGACAAAGATCATCCCTTATAGTGCAAAGTGTGTTAATAACTTTTAATTTATCCGAGTTTAACCTGTTATTATTGACTTATCCACAGATATAAGTGGATAAATTCAGATATATTCTTATTGACAGCAGGCCTGACAGGCAGTAGGATTGCCGGTTCGTTAAATCCGGATATATCCGGGCGATATAGTTAGGGTAATAGCCATGAAAAGAACTTTTCAACCAAGTGTTTTAAAACGCGCCCGTACACACGGATTTCGTTCACGTATGAGCACTACTGGCGGTCGAGCAGTCATTAATGCAAGACGCGCCAAAGGCCGTAAACGTCTTACTCCCTAGTAGTAAAAACAGCTGATTGAATATTCTGGCCATTCAAATCCTTATATAGATTAAGGTATAATCTTGATAGAAGAAACATATCAAGCATCCTTCCCTCGCTCAGTTCGATTGCTTAGCAAGCATGACTATCAACAGGTTTTTAACAATCCGGTTCGTTCGAGTGATTTTTGTTTTACCATTCTCGCGATATCAAATAGCCTGGATCGTTCAAGATTAGGGTTGGCGATAGCTAAAAAAACAATTGCCAGGTCAACACAACGAAATAGAATTAAAAGGCTGGTTCGCGAGAGTTTTCGTCATGAACAGTTAAATACTGGAACAATAGATATTGTTGTTTTAGCTAAAAGGGGTCTGGAGAAGGTATCCAACGAAGATATACGGCAATCATTAGGTAAACATTGGTCTCGGTTGGTGAAAAAATGCGGAAAATCCTGATTTTCATTATTAGGGCATACCAATATATAATAAGTCCGCTCCTGGGTAGTCATTGTCGATTTTATCCAACCTGTTCCTCTTATGCGCATACAGCAATAGAAAGGCATGGTGTATTTTACGGTAGCTGGTTGGCTCTACGTCGGATCTTGAGATGTCATCCATGGGCAGAGGGCGGTGTAGATTCCGTACCTGAAATTAACAAACAAAAGAAGTATTAATAAATGGAAAATCAAAGGCTTTTTATTTTTATCGCACTGGTATTTTTAGGCATGATTATATATCAGGAGTGGGAACGTGAATATGGTGAGAACGGTGTAAAAACAACCGCACAAGTTATTTCGCAAAAAAGTACAGTTCCATCGCCATCGGTTATCCCGGCAGACAATGTTATCGCAACACCTAGCTCGCCAAATGATGTGCCCGTTGCCAGCCAATCCTTAAAGCCTGAAAGTCCAACTATCAGCGGTGAGTCAAATAAACTGGATAGTGCAGGACAAATACATGTGGTAACAGATTACCTTGATGTGTATCTGGACAAGATTGGCGGTGATATTCGTCGCGTTGCGCTAAAAAAATTCCCGATCGAAAAAGATAAACCAGAAGACCCATTTGTATTAATGACAGATAAAGGCGCTAAATTATTTGTAGCGCAGTCCGGTTTTGCGATGAGTAAGGGTGCAGGCCCAAGTCACAAGGCAGTTTTCAGTTCTGCAAAAGATTCCTATGCACTTGAAGAAGGTAAAGACAATCTTCAGGTAGTATTAACCTGGAGTGATGCCAGTGGCGTTAAAGTAACCAAAACATATACATTTCATCGAGCCAGTCATTTGATTGATATAAATAACAAGGTAGAAAATGGTTCTACAACCAGCTGGGAAGGAAGTTTTTACAAGCAGCAACAACGAACACAGTTTGGTCAGGAATCACAATCCATGTTCATGATGAGAACATATATGGGTGGAGTGATTTATACACCGGAAGAGTTATATGAAAAAATAAGTTTCAGCGATATGGTAGATCAGGATCTGGACCGCAAAAATATAAAAGGCGGCTGGATTGGCATGATGCAGCATTATTTTGTCGGTGCCTGGATACCGCCAGCAGATGAAATTAACAGTTTTAGTAGTAGTGTTATCAATTACCGATATTACTTAAGAATGGTGGGCCAACTTATAACGATCGAGCCTTCCGAGTCTAAAGAGTTCAAGAGTCAATATTATGCAGGCCCGAAAGACCAGAATGTACTGGGTGAACTTTCACCAGGGCTGGAATTGACAGCAGATTATGGTTTTTTAACAATAATAGCAAAACCGTTATTCTGGTTGCTGAATATTTTTTACGGCATATTTGGAAACTGGGGCTGGGCGATAATATTTTTGACGGTGACGATTAAACTGGTTTTCTTTAAGTTATCAGAAACCAGTTACCGCTCAATGGCGAATATGCGTAAGTTGCAACCACGCATGAAAGCATTAAAGGAACGCCATGGTGATGACCGACAAAAAATGAATCAGTCCTTAATGGAATTGTATAAAAAAGAAAAAATCAATCCTCTGGGCGGTTGTTTGCCAATTCTTGTTCAGATACCGGTTTTTATCTCATTGTACTGGGTATTAATGGAAGCCGTAGAATTAAGGCAAGCACCATTTATGTTATGGATAAATGATTTGTCTGTACAGGATCCATATTATATTTTACCGGTATTCATGGGCATAACCATGTTGATCCAGCAAAGACTTAATCCCGCACCGCTTGATCCTGTTCAGGCAAAAGTAATGATGGCCCTGCCACTTGTCTTTACTGTTTTCTTCCTGTTTTTCCCTGCGGGCCTGGTATTGTACTGGGTAGTTAATAATACATTGTCGATAGCACAGCAATACGTTATTACAAAAAGAGTTGAAGCTGCTAAATGAATAAACGGGGGTATATAGCCCCTGTTTATTATTAATAAGAGATGAGTGAAACAGATACCATCGCCGCCATCGCAACACCACCAGGGCGAGGCGGTGTCGGTATAATACGAGTCTCCGGATCAAAATGTAAAAACATAGCTATGAAAATGTTGGGTAAATGCCCAATTCCCAGAAAAGCTGAATACCTGCCGTTCTTAAATGAAACCCGTGAAGTTATAGATGAAGGCATTGCGCTTTATTTTAATAATCCTTTTTCTTTTACAGGCGAAGATGTACTAGAGCTACAGGCACATGGCGGCCCTGTTATTCTTGATATGTTATTGCAGTGTTGTATTAAACATGGTGCGCGCATCGCGAGGCCAGGTGAATTTTCAGAACGAGCATTTTTAAACGATAAACTTGATTTGGCGCAAGCTGAAGCAATAGCAGATATTATTGATGCCAGTAGTGAGCAGGCAGCCCGCGCAGCAATTCGTTCTCTGCAAGGTGAATTTTCAAGTCGAGTTAATAGCCTATTAACTGAATTGACCGAATTAAGAATGTATGTCGAGGCGGCGATTGATTTTCCTGAAGAAGAAATAGATTTTCTGTCGGATAAAAATATTTATATAAAGCTGGATAAAATAGAGTCTGAATTTAGTAACCTCATGCAATCCACTCGTCAGGGTACCTTATTACGTGAAGGCATAACGGTTGTTATTGCAGGTAGACCAAATGCAGGCAAATCCAGTTTGTTGAATGCATTGGCGGGAAAGGATTCTGCAATCGTAACAGAGGTTGCAGGAACAACCCGGGATGTTTTACGAGAATATATTCATATCGATGGTATGCCAATGCATATTATCGATACAGCAGGGTTACGTGAAACAAAAGACAAGGTTGAAATAATTGGCGTGAAACGTGCCTGGGATGAAATTGAAAAAGCAGATTGTATTTTGTTGATAGTTGATGACCAACAGGGAATATCACCGGAAGATAAAAAAATACTGGAACAATTTCCAAAAGGAATAAAAACAACAATAGTGCGTAACAAATGTGACCTGACAAAAAATAAACCGGGCATGATAGAAGGTGATATACCGGAAATTACCTTATCAGCAAAAATAAATATTGGCGTTGATGTATTAAGAAAGTACCTTGAAAGTGTAGTTGGGTTCCAGGCTGGAGGTGAAGGTGAATTTATTGCAAGACGAAGACATCTTGATGCACTGGAAAGAGTTGGCCAACACATAACAATGGCAAGAGAGCAGTTAGAAGAAGCAAAAGCAGGCGAACTTGCAGCTGAAGAATTAAGGGCAGCACAAAATGATCTGGCAGAAATTACCGGTGAATTTACAAGCGATGATTTATTAGGAAAAATATTTTCGAGTTTTTGTATCGGGAAATAATAATGAGGGAGTATCAAGATGAAATGTAATCGTATTCTTATCGTACTATTGTATATATTCAGTTCAACGGTTTTCGCCGGGGAGCATCATGCTGAATCATTAAAATTTAAATCAACCCATTTAACCGATAATATATGGATGTTACAGGGTAAGGGCGGGAATATTGCAGTAGTAACGGGCAAGCAAGGTATTTTAATGATTGACGCGGGTTATTTGAATATGTCGCCCGCATTAAAGAAAGCGTTAAAACCTTTTGGCGGCGAGAAAAAATTATCCTATATCATTAATACCCATTGGCACGGGGATCATACGCAAGGTAACAAGGTTTTTGGCCAATACGCGAATATTGTCGCACATGATAATGTTCGTAGCAGGTTACTGACCAGTCAGGAAGTGAAATTATTTAAAATGGTTTCCAGGCCTTATCCGGAGATTGCGATACCTTCGATTACTTATGAAAAAAGTATGAATTTGTATTTTAACGGGCAAAAAATAAATATTGTTCATTATGCAAATGGTCATACAGATGGCGATTCAATTATTTTCTTTGAAAAATCCAATGTTGTGCATATGGGGGATCATTATTTTTCCGGGTTTTTCCCATTTGTAGATATTGATACAGGCGGAAATGTGTTGAAGATGGCGGCTAATGTTAAAAAAGTATTAGCCCTGATTGACGATAAAACCATAATAATACCAGGTCATGGCCCCCTATCGACTAAAGTGGATTTACAGGATTTTTATGACATGTTGATTGGTACCAGTAATGAGGTAAGGGTAATGAAGGTAAAAGGTAAAACCCTGGCAGCGATTAAAAAAACCGGACTGAGTAATCGTTGGAAAGACTGGACAGACGGTTTCTTGTCAACTGAAGTATGGATTGAGATCGTTTATAAAAGTTTATAAAATAATATATCAACGACCTGGATAAAATAATTGGCTATAATTTATACAATTAAGCCTGAACCGGATTCGTGACTATATTATATAGTGTGTAGAACAGCGAATATTGAGTAATACGTAAATGAAGTATCAGCAGGATTTCGATGTAATCGTCATAGGTGGTGGACATGCAGGAACAGAGGCCGCTCTTGCATCTGCCCGTATGGGTGCAAACACCCTATTATTGACACATAATATCGAGACTCTGGGTCAAATGAGTTGTAACCCGGCCATTGGTGGCATCGGCAAGGGCCACCTGGTTAAGGAAGTTGACGCCATGGGTGGCTTGATGGCACATGCAGCTGATTTGGGCGGCATTCAGTTTCGTACCCTGAATGCGAGTAAGGGCCCAGCGGTCAGGGCAACCCGTGCTCAGGCTGATCGAATACTATACAAACATGCGGTACGTGAAGTTATTGAAAATACAGAGAATCTTAGTCTTTTTCAGCAAGCTGTAGATGATCTGATTATAGAAAATGATTGTGTTGTCGGCGTTGTTACGCAAATGGGTCTGAAATTTTCTGCCCGATCCGTCGTGCTGACAGTAGGCACCTTTTTAGGCGGCCTGATTCATATAGGTCTGTCGAATTATCAGGGTGGACGTGCAGGTGACCCCCCCTCGAATGCCTTGTCACAGCGCTTGCGTGATTTACCCTTTCGCGTTGATCGCCTTAAAACAGGCACCCCCCCCAGGATAGATGGACGAACAATTGATTACAGTGTTCTGGAAGAGCAACCGGGAGACACACCGTTACCTGTGTTTTCATATATCGGTAAGGCCGAGGAACATCCTCGACAAATTCCTTGTTATATAACGCATACGAATGAGCAAACACATGAGATTATTCGTGGCGGTATGGATCGGTCGCCAATGTATTCAGGTGTAATAGAAGGTGTAGGGCCACGTTATTGTCCGTCAATTGAGGACAAGATTGTTCGTTTTGCAGATAAAAATGCACATCAAATCTTTGTAGAGCCAGAAGGCTTAACGACGCATGAAGTCTATCCAAACGGAATCTCAACCAGCTTACCGTTTGATGTTCAATATGAACTGGTTCGTTCAATGAAGGGTTTTGAAAATGCACATATAACGCGCCCGGGTTATGCAATAGAATATGATTATTTTGATCCGCGTGACCTGAAACCTTCGTTGGAAACAAATTACGTACACGGCTTGTTTTTTGCCGGGCAAATAAACGGTACAACCGGTTATGAAGAAGCTGCTGCTCAAGGCCTTGTCGCCGGGACAAATGCCTGTCAATTCAGCCGGGAACAGGAGCCCTGGTGTCCAAAACGTGATGAGGCTTATATAGGTGTACTGATTGATGATCTGATTACCCGGGGTACAATTGAACCTTATCGTATGTTTACAAGTAGAGCGGAATACCGTTTATTATTACGGGAAGACAATGCAGATTTAAGATTGACAGAAACAGGGCGCAAGCTTGGGCTGGTTGATGATAATCGTTGGAGATTGTTCGAACAAAAACGCGAAGCAATTGAAAATGAAATGCAGCGTCTTAAAACCACAACATTGGCACCTGAAAAGATATCCCCCGAGGAGTTTACAGCTGTTTTGGGTAAACCCCTCACACGAGCCGCTAAACTGGATGAGTTACTTAGTCGCCCGGAAGTAAGCTATGAAAAACTCATGAGCCTGCCGGGTGCAGGTAAGATGGCGCGAGATCCAAAGGTGAAAGAACAAGTCGAGATTCAGGTTAAATATTCAGGCTATATTGACAGGCAACTTGACGAAATAGCTAAACACCGTCGTCATGAAGAGACCATAATCCCTGAATCACTGGATTATAAAGATGTACGCGGTCTGTCTCTCGAGGCGACAGAAAAACTTGGTCAAACCAGGCCGAACACTATTGGCCAGGCTGGTCGTATACCCGGCATGACACCGGCGGCGGTTTCTTTATTGCTGGTACATATAAAAAAATCACGTAAAAAACTATCAGCTTAATTAAAACCGTGTTAAAAGTATCGTTAGCGTTATAATAATATTTACTGGGTATAGTTTGGTGCCACTAAAAAGACAAGCCTGACTAAAGAGAAACGGAGCGAGAGATGAAAAAGTTATTTCTGATATTAATATTAGCAGCTTTTACGCCCTTGGTAGTGCAGGCAGATAACAATGGCCTGATTAGCAAAAAGAGTAAATACAGCGTAAGCGAAACAATTGATAAACTGGAAAACATTTTAAAGAAAAAAGGAATAACAGTCGCACTTCGTTGGTCTCATAGTGACAAGGCAAATGGGGTAGGTATAAAATTGAGGCCGACAGAATTATTGATATTCGGTAATCCAGAATTAGGCTCTCATATGTTTACCAGTAATCAGACAGCAGGTATTGATCTACCATTAAAAGCCCTGGCATGGGAAGATGAAAAAGGACAAGTATGGCTAACATATAATGATCCTGCCTACCTGGGTAGGCGACATGGCATTAAAGATCGCGCAAAAATTATAAAAAAAATGACAGGCGCATTAAATAAATTTAGTGATGTTGCAACGCACTAAAAAGAATCAGCATGCCATCTTTAAGAAAACATCATCGACACCAGACGCGCTCTGTTTCGCCACATGAATTGCAGTTGTTGCTTGAAAAAGATCTGGATGCCCTGCCCTTTAGTTTGCCAGAGGGATCTCTGGATCAGTTTGTTGATTTTATTCTGTTACTGGATAAGTGGAACAGCGTTTATAATCTCACCTCCGTTAGAGATATGACTCAAATGGTAGGGCGACACATACTGGACTCATTAATTGTAAATCCATTTTTACATGGTGAAAAGATTCTGGATGTAGGTTGTGGGGCAGGGTTACCCGGGATTCCTTTAGCGATAATAAACCCTGATAAACAATTTACCTTACTTGATAGTAATCAGAAAAAGACCCGCTTTGTACAACAGGCAAAAACAGAACTGCAGCTTGATAATGTTATTGTTGTAAACGAAAGGGTAGAAGAATTTAATATGCCCGATGGCGTTAACACGGTAATAGCACGCGCATTTAGTTCGATAGAAAACTTGATAAGCGGAGTCGATCATCTATTGGCAGATGACGCAGAGATATTGGCAATGAAAGGCACATACCCTATGGCTGAACTGGAAAATATTCCACAAGGCTTCAAGATGGAAAAGATAGAAACACTGGATGTTCCGGGTCTGGATGCAGAGCGTCACCTGGTTATGCTCAGTAGGTCCTGAGGATAGTATTATTTATTATGGCTAGTAATGCTCTGGGAAAAACCATCAACTTATTTAATGGGAAACAGCAATGAAAACGATACCTGTAATATTATTAACTTTTATTATGTTTGCTTTTGTTGGCAATGTTGTCGCCCATACGGAGCCAGTTGATAATTCATACTGGTGGGATGACGCCTGGTGGCTGGAAGGTAAACTCCCGGTTCCCCGAAACTATGATGTAACATCACGTGAAACATTTTATATGAATGGTGATGTAGAAATACCGGTTATTATTTATCGACCAAAACAAAAAGGTAAGTTTCCTGGGGTATTGTTTGTTCATGGGCGTCCAGGGCTTGTAAAAGATATTAAATATCTGGCCATGCGGTTAGCTGCAAGGGGTTTTGTTGTTTATGCACCGGATTTATTTTTTGGTCGAGACATCGACCCGCGACCAATAAAACATGATTATGTGCTCGAAGAAGATCTGAATAAAGGCCTTGATCACATGATGACGCAGAAGGATATATCCGGTAAAAAGGTATGTGTCTATTCTCAAACACGTGGCGGGTATTATTCATTAAAACTGGCCGTTACAAAAAAACGACAGGAAGATGCTCTGGCCTGTTATGTTTCTTATTACCCGCACTGGCAAGATCCGAATGCACCGGAACCCTTGCAGGTTTATAGTTATGCCGAAGAAGCAGATAATTTAAAGATACCTGCCCTGGTATTTTATGGTGATGAGGAGCAATACCAGCGACGTCGGGTCATTGAGACCGCAGCCGAAAACATGTTAAGAAAAAAACGTCCGGTACAATTGATCATGTACCCGGGTGTACAGCGCGGCTTTGATTTTCGTCCGGAACGAGTAAGGATATTTGCGGATGATCTTGCGTCAAAAGATGCCGTTATGCGGTCAGCACGATTTATTCGTAAACACCTGGATGTTAAATAAACAGGCTGGCCTGAAAGAGCTTTAATGGCTCATGCCTTGTGTCCATCACCAGGAATTTTTACCTTTAAGGATTATTTCTAATAACATCATACGCTTACTCATAAACTCAACAAATCGTAGGGTTTTTTTCAGAATTAAACTGGATAAAGAATAAACAAGAATATGATAAATCAGGCTATAGTTTCGTACGGAATCGGGCTACAATAGTCATTCATTTTCGATTATAAAAATAATATGACCAGAATAATTGCTATAACCAATCAGAAAGGTGGAGTTGGTAAAACAACGACCTCCGTTAATCTTGCAGCATCACTTGCCGCAACGAAGCGTAATGTATTATTGATTGATATAGACCCGCAAGGTAATGCCACCATGGGCTCGGGTATCAATAAAAATGATCTTGAAATCTCTACCTGTGATGTTTTATTAGGCGATAGCACTATTACCGATGCCATTATCAGGAATACAGATGTTGGTTTTGATGTCTTGCCCGGTAACGCCGATCTGACCGCGGCAGAAGTAGGCTTGATGAATACGACCGGTAGAGAGCATAAATTACGGGATGCTATCAAAACACTCGCAGATCATTATGACTATGTATTAATTGACTGCCCTCCTTCACTAAATATGTTAACAATTAATGCACTGGTCGCGGCGCAAGGTGTGATGATACCCATGCAATGTGAATATTATGCATTGGAAGGGTTATCGGCCTTGATCGATACCATCAAACAGATTCAGGGGTCGGTGAATGAAGAGCTTGAGATAGAAGGCCTGCTCAGAACCATGTTTGATCCACGAAATAATCTCGCAAATCAGGTATCTACACAGCTGATTATGCATTTTGGAGACAAGGTATACAGAACCATGATCCCCAGAAATGTACGCCTGGCCGAAGCACCGAGCCACGGGTTACCTATTTTACATTATGACAAGTCTTCTCGCGGAGCGCTTTCTTATCTTGCACTGGCTGGAGAAATTATCCGGCGTGATGAAAAACGCGACAACATGGCAGCAACTGCTTAATTTAACTAACAAAACAATATCAAAGTATTATGGCAAGTAAAAAACGTGGGTTAGGACGTGGGCTGGATGCTCTTTTAGGAGGGGCGGCCGTCGATGTTAAAACAACAACTCCAGAAAGTACTGTAAATGGCGAACTGAAAGAGATTGCTGTAGAGATGCTGCAACGAGGACGTTATCAGCCTCGTACAGATATGCATACAGAAAGTCTTGAAGAGCTGGCAGATTCAATACGCGAGCAAGGTATTGTTCAACCCATTGTCGTTCGCCCTGTTAGCCAGGATAAATATGAAATCATCGCTGGTGAGAGACGCTGGCGTGCTGCGCAATTGGCCGGTTTGCATAATGTACCTGTAGTGGTACGTGATGTTGATGATCGCGCTGCCATTGCGATGGCATTAATAGAAAATATTCAGCGGGAAAATCTTAATCCAGTTGAAGAAGCGCGTTCCCTATACCGGTTAATGGAAGAGTTTGAGCTCACACAGCAACAAGCTGCAGAGGCCGTTGGTCGTTCACGCAGTGGTGTTGCCAACCTGTTGCGCCTGCTGGAATTAAACGAAGACGTTAAGGTTTTGCTTGAGAAACGTGAGCTGGAAATGGGTCATGCACGTGCATTATTGGCTTTAAAAGACCTGCAACAGTCTGAAATTGCGAAAAAAGTAGCTAATTCCGGTATGTCCGTTCGCGAAACCGAGAAACTGGTTCGCCGCCTTGCTGAACCTAAAAAGCCTAAATCACCAAAACAAAATGAAATGGATCCGAATGTACGCCGACTGCAGGAAGATTTGTCAGAAAAACTGGGTGCTGGTGTTCAATTACAATGTAAGCCAAATGGCAAAGGCAAGTTGATTATTACGTTTAATAGCAATGATGAGCTTGATGGTATTCTTGAACACATAAAATAAATAGCGTTTTTAGTCTGACTTTTATCCACATTTTTGTTTAAGTGCTTGTAAGCACAACTAAAAGACCACATAAAATTGACGATGTCTTATATAAATAGCATAAGATATTGAATTTATTATAATTTAAAAATTTAATTTTTATAATTTTTTTTGAATTGTCTTTTGAGAAAATAGAAAAAACAGCCTGATCTTAAATTCATCCACAGAGTTATCCACAGGTTCATCAATAATTACACCGAAATGTTAAAGTATATTTATGTCTGAGTGGTATGTTTATATGGTTCGTTGTGCCGACAATAGCTTGTATCCTGGTATTGCCAAGGATGTACAGAAACGGTTGCTGGAACATAATGGAGATAATCGTCTGGGTGCAAAATATACACGGGCAAGAAGACCTGTTTTATTGGTATACCAGCAGGGCTTTGCAAGCCGTTCAGAGGCCTGTAAGTTTGAAATGAAGCTTAAGGCAATGAAAAAGCCAGAAAAAGAAAACATCATTAAGGAAAACAATGCGTTATAAAGAAGGGGAAGAAGGCCTGCGGCTGGCCAATCATGCCAGTGACGATATGTTTATTGGCACTTCAATATATGGTTTTATACTGGGGCTGGGTTTTATTTTTGCAGGTTTAAAAGTAAAGCAGCGCTGGTTAACATTTTGGGGAGCCGCTTTAAGTTTGGCCAGTGTTGCGAGCTGGTTTGCAATGATGCAATAAGCATATAAATAACAAAAAGATAGAATATAAAATCGATCAAGACTATAAAATACGCGTCTTGACCAATTTTATTTCAAAAGAAACTATTCAAATGCACAACCAGGTTTGGCGCCCATTTTTTTAAGTATAGTTGCCAAAGGACAGAAGCCTGTCAGAGAAGCCTGAAACATGTTAAGGCCAACAAAAGCGGTTAGCCATAACCAGTTAGCATTTTCAAGATAATGTGCCAGACCAAGGCTTCCAAGAACTACAAAACCTGCAAATGCCATCACAATTCGATCGATACTCATCTCTATATACCTCAATTTATTAAAGAAAAAATTAGTTAATATTCAAGGGGTTGCTGACTAATCAATGAACCCGGATTACGTGTTCAGGATGAGCCAGCCGCTCCTTAATACCTATATTAGTATTTTATCATATAAAAATATTCAGCGCATAAAAAGATTATTATTTTCAAAAAAGCTAACTTATTGTTTTTATTTGGCTTAATAAATGCAGTCCTGCATTTACAATAAGAGATATTACGAGTTTTGTTGTAGAAAAGGTAGTTTTTCCTGAAATTGCTGGCGTTAATTATAACGCTGGATATTCAGGCGCGATCCAGATTCTGTATTTTATAAGGGCGAGCGAGTTTAATTTGCATAGCAACCCAGGCCGTTTATGAAGACAAAAAGGCTGTCGGAGATTAATCCCTCCCCCTTTTCATAGAGGGGAGATAAAAAGATTAACCTGAGAAGATATCCGAATGAAGGCCTTTTTTCTCAAGTGCTGATAGTAGTGTTATGGGTATATTGTGGTGTGGCTCGAAATCAACAGCAATGTCATGTGGTGTGACATTATTCATTTCTACATTGATGACATGAGGTACTTGAAGCAGGTCATTTTTCAGTGTAGCCAGAGATTGAAGATCAAGTGTTTCATCGATATAGATACATACAGTATTCATATGCCAGTCTCCTGAATTTAATAGCCTATAATATTTTAAATATAGTCCATTATAGAAAATTAATATTTTTATTAATTATTTGATGACAATTCAGCGATTTTTTCAAGTCTTCAGGGGAGTAGTCGAGTTAGCTGTAATGAGAGTATCAGTATTTAATGTTGGTGAAGTCAGTAGAGATAAAAACAGGCTATGAAAAGGTAATATTTTTAATAGTAATGATGATTTATGAATATTGGTATATAGAGGTGGCCTACTATATTTGCAATTTCACGAACAAACTTAAGCCGCGCCTTTTTTCAGAAGGTGACGCAGGTGTTCAGGTTGTACGATGTGGATGTGTTGGTTCACTGCCCGGACTGCGCCCTGTTTGCGTAGGTGTGCCAGAGTCGTTGTGACAGTTTGGCGGCTGGCGCCAATCAGGTTGGCGATGTCCTGGTGGGTCAGTCGTACGTTTACGCACAGTTCACCTTCGGTAGAGTCGGCACAACAGCGTGTCCCCGAGGATATGGTGGCGAAGCGTACCAGCAGTCGGGCAATTCGTGTTTCTACATTGTCTGATGCCAACCCGACCAGGGCATGGCCTAAGGCACGAACCCTTGCAGACAGGATGCCAATGGCTTTCATAGCAGCTTCCGGATGTGTACCTAAAAAGTAAGTGAAATCTTTATGGCTAACGGAATAGACCTGGGTAGCTTCATTGGCCACAGCATGTATTTGCCTATCGCTGCCCCGCCACAGTTCAGACATGCCAAAGATCTCGCCCGGAAAACTGAACCACAAGATGGTTTCCTTACCGGTGGAAGAAACCTGAAACAGGCGTATGCAGCCACCGGCTACGATGTAGACATCATTGGAGCGGTCGCCCGCGCGGAACAGATGGTCACGAGATTTCAAGTTCATGCGGCGAGAGATTTTCAGAAGATCATGGGTCTCCACTTTAGAGAGACTGGACAAGAAATTTGCATGAGCGTCAGACCAGGTGTCTTTGCCTTCATCTATATTTGAAAACCCTTCGGGCAGGATTTTTTTTTCGATGTCTGTGAACGAATGTCTGGCCTGTTTATCAGTATTACTCAATGAACCCAGTCTCCCACTATTCTTAAACTTATCATGACATGTCGAGTGCCCAGTTGCCAGATGAGATTGTGTATATAGCGTTAGATATTGACTATAAAAGTAAAACATTAATTTATGGGTTTATTATGATTTTTTAATATTGGTTTGCATGTGTGACTATTGTCGTCTGGGCGACAAATATGCCGACCAACGTTCGTTAGTATTGTGAGTAGAAAACAGATAAAAGACTGTTCCCTGAATTAGAGGGACGGATAATATAAATTGATCTTTGTAACACGGAGAAGTGATGATGAGAAGAATATTTAATCTTGGATTAGGTGTTATTTTGGCTACGGTCATGATGAATGCCACAGCAGGTGATTACCCGAGTCGCCCGATTACTTTCATGACCATGACACAACCAGGTGCACAGATCGACCGCCTGGCCCGAGGCCTTGCTCAGCGCATGAGTAAGATTCTGGGACAACCCATTAACGTCAAAAACGTGACCGGTTCACACGGTACCGTTATGGCAACTGAGCTTAGCAGGTCAAAGCCTGATGGTTATGTACTTGGCATAACCTCGCTGACTGCCTATACCTACGCGCCACACCACAGCAAGTTGAGTTATAAGCCAGAAGATTTTGATTACCTGACTCAGGTAGCACTGAATTCCAGCGGATTTATTTCCAGAAAAGACAAGCCCTGGAATACGTTGAAAGAGGCCTTTGCCTGGCACAAGAAAAATAATAAAGCCATGATCGCCATGTTCCATGGTGCGGATGATCGAGATGCAATTATTCGTATTGCCAAGAAAGAAGGTGTGAACTTATCTTTGATACCATCAAAAGGGGGTCCTTCAGTGATCCAGGCAGTGACGGGTGGTCATGCTTCAGTTGGTTATACAGGAGCGATACTTTATAAGCATGTAGAAGCTGGAACGATTAAATTGATTGCCGCAGCGTTAGGTAATCGTTTGCCACCTATTCCTGATGTACCTACGTTGCGTGAACAGGGTTACGATGAACAGGTAGAAATGATTGTTGCTCTGGTGGCTCCAAAGGGTCTGGATACAAGTGTCAAAGCCAAGCTCCTCGCTGCAGCAGACCAACTCGCTAAAGACAAGGAAACCCAAACCTTTATTACAGGGAATCTGTTGATGCGGCCTGTTGAGTGGGGTGAAGCTAAAGTAGATAACGTCGTAAAGGAATTGCACAAGACATTTGGTATGCAAGCGGAAATGATGAAATAGGCTATAGCCGTACCGGAACCCGTTTCCGGTACGGTATTTTCACTCGTCGTTTACGCTTCGAGTTTGTATAAAAGAGGATAAAGAGTGACAAGAATAACAAGAGAAACGATCGCTTATCTGGTGATCTCCGGATTTTGCATATTGATGTTCGTCTGGGCAATTCCCACATACACGCCAGCTTATCCTGGCTATGGAGCCTCACCCGCGCTGGTACCGAATGTGGCTGTAGGTGTGATTTTATTTATGGCTTGCCTTTCTTTGGTTCGTATCGGTTTAGCAGTTTACCTGAAAAAGCCGATGCCGCCGGAAGAATGCGAATTCCCGGAGGACCTCAAAGAGGAAGGAGGCTTCACGCAGGTCGGACGTGTAAACCTTTATCATCTCGCACGTTTTATGATCCCGCCCATACTACTGATAGTGGTTATCGATTACATAGGTTATTTATTAGCCTCGTTTATTTTTCTGCTAACAGTCCAGTATGTTATTGGCTGTCGAAAGTGGATGCAGTTAACAGTAGTGGCGGTCACTTTGACGTTGGTTCTTTATGTTGTCATGCGTTACGGATTTGGTGTACCAATACCAGGCCCACAGATTTTCTAAAAGTAAAAAACTAAAGCGGGATACAAAATTATGGATATGATCATTGCCGGGTTGCTGGACTCTATATCACCAGCCAGCCTGATGTTTGTTTTTATCGGAGTTGCAGTCGGGGTACTGATCGGGGCTATTCCCGGTATTAACGGCCCCATGGCCATCGCCTTATTTATTCCGGTTACCTATTACATGTCGGCGCTCACGGCGATCGGTTTTCTGGTCGGCCTTAATAAGGGCGCTTTCTTTGGCGGTGCGGTATCGGCCATTTTATTACGTACACCGGGGACACCCGAGGCGGCTGCGACCGCCTGGGATGGCTACCCGCTCACCCAGCAGGGCAAGGGTGAAAAAGCACTGCGCATGGCACTGTACAGCTCAGTTGCAGGAGACCTTATTTCAACAGTGGTGCTGATTGCGATAGCTGCACCACTTGCTGCTGTTGCCCTGTTCATGGGGCCGGCAGAAATATTTGCACTGATTTCACTGGCATTGACAGTTATTGCGGGTATTGGTACCTCGTCAATTTGTCGGGGACTCATGGCAGCGGGTTTCGGTATATTGGCTGGGCTGATTGGCACCGAGCCTGTTACCGCATTGCCCAGACTGACTTTTGATGTTTATCAACTTGGCGGAGGACTCTCGCTCATACCGGTAGCCATAGGCTTGTTAGCCTTTTCAGAAATCCTGTTACAACTTGAAAGATTTACCGGCAAGGGCGGTGGTGATCGTGCCATCAAATTCTCGCAAAAACCGGAAGATCGGTTGCTGCCGATTAAGGAATTTTTTGCAAGTACAAAGACGTTGTTACGCGGCAGCCTGATTGGTATTGGTGTCGGTGCAATGCCAGGACTGGGTGCCCCGGTGGCATCGTTCATGTCCTATGATCAGGCGCAGAAGCGATCCAAACATAAGGAAGAATTCGGCAAGGGTCGCCTGGAAGGCATCGCAGCCTCCGAGTCTGCCAATAGTGCAGTGGTCGGAGCAAGTCTGATCCCGTTGTTTGTTCTGGGTATTCCCGGCAACCTTGCCGTTGCCATGCTCATGGGTGCTTTCATGATCCACGGTATGCAACCGGGTCCATTGATGTTCAAGGAAAACGCCCAGCTCATGTACG
>JAADHQ010000081.1 GCA_013151795.1 Gammaproteobacteria bacterium
TGAAAAAAATGGGTTGTAATGTCATTCATGCATGTGATGGAGATGTTGCTATCTCGCTTTACCAGCAATATCAGGATGAAGGTAGAACCATTGATGTTATTATCGTGGATTTAAATATACCGGGCAGTGTATCAAACAAGGAATTTATAAAAATAATACGTAATATGAATCCTGATGCCAGCTTAATTGTTTCAAGTGGAGACTCTTTAGCACCCGAAATGACTCAATATCATGATTATGGCTACAATGGAGCACTCGAGAAAAGTTTTGATCGTAAAATCATCAGACGTGTTCTGGAACGTATACTCTCAAATAGTTAAGTTCGTATAAAGGCACTAAAAAACTCCGGGTATAAGCAAGAGGGCTATTGATCGATCTGACAATAGCTGATTTTAAAAATTCTGCTATCTTTATATAAGACCATTATCAACTCACATGATGATGATCAGTTATATGAGGATGCTAATTATGTCTACAATACAGTTTCTCAAGCATAACGAATTTTCACTATCGCGCCGCCAGTTCGTCAAGGGTTTGGCAGCAGGTGGGACAATACTGGGCCTTGGACTTAAACCTTTTCAGGTAAAGGCTTCAACATGGCAACAACGTCTCGGCCCGCAAATATTACGTGGTACGTTATTTAATCTTGTTTATAGCCCAACACGCGTTAATATTACGGGTAATGAACGTTTTGCAACGGCAGTTAATGGATCTGTCCCCGGCCCTGTCATACGGTGGCGTGAAGGTGATAATGTTACCCTGAACCTGACAAATAATCTTGCCGAAGACACTTCGATCCATTGGCATGGCATTATTCTGCCTTATCAAATGGATGGTGTTCCAGGTATCAGTTTTCCCGGCGTAAAGCCGGGCGAGACATTCACTTATAAATTCCCTGTAATACAAAGTGGTACCTATTGGTATCATAGCCATTCCGGGTTTCAGGAACAGACCGGTGCGTACGGCGCTATTATAATTGACCCCAAAGAACCTGAGCCATTTTCATACGACCGCGATTATGTGGTCATGCTGTCTGACTGGAGTGATGAAAACCCTGATGATATTTATGCCAAACTGAAAAAACGTTCTGACTATTATAATTTCCGTGAACGTACGATTGGCGAACAAATGTCTGAAATGCATCAAAAAGGTTTATCACAATATCTTAATGATCGCTCCATGTGGAACAGAATGAGAATGTCTGACAGGGATATCTCGGATGTGACTGGCTATACCTACACTTTTTTAATGAATGGTGTCACGCCTGCAGATGGCTGGCTAGGCTTGTTCAAACGCGGAGAACGTGTGCGTTTACGTATAATCAATGCATCGGCGATGACATTTTTTGATATGCGTATACCTGGTCTGAAAATGACCGTGGTAGCAGCTGATGGCCAGTATGTTCAACCAGTTAGTGTTGATGAGTTCAGAATCGGTGTTGCAGAAACATATGATGTACTTGTAGAACCCAAAGATGACCGCGCCTACGCTATATTTGCACAGGCTATTGATCGCAGTGGTTATGCACGTGGCACCCTTACCCCTGACCCCGGTCTTACCATTGATGTTCCCGCATTGGACCCTGCCCCTATCCTGACTCATGGTGATATGGGTATGAGCATGGCTGGTATGGGACATGATATGGCTAACATGAAAACCAGATCAAAACCGATGCCGGGCATGGATCATTCCCGACATAACATGGGTGACAAATCACCGATGAATAATAAGGGTATGAAAATGAAACCTGTTATGGGTTCTGGCAAGGCGGGATATGGCAGTCAGCACATGGTCAAACATGCTTCTACGGAATTTGGTCCTCATGTAGATATGCGTCCGGAGAATCCTCAATACCGGATTGATGATCCGGGTGTTGGTTTACGTAACAATGGTCGTAAAGTGCTGACTTATGCAGATTTGTTCAAGCTCGGTAAAACCTATGATCCGCGCGAACCCGGTCGTGAAATTGATTTGCACCTGACCGGTAGTATGACACGTTATATGTGGTCGATGAACGGGATCAAGTTTGCTGATGCCGAGCCTTTACGATTGAAATTTGGTGAACGTGTACGCATTAATTTTTACAACGACACGATGATGAATCACCCCATGCACCTGCATGGAATGTGGAGTGATCTTGAAACCGGTGATCCTGAGCATATCCCCCGTAAACACACTGTTATCGTACAACCCGGTGCCAGGATCAGTTATCTGATCAGTGCTGATGCATTAGGTTCATGGGCTTATCACTGTCACCTTCTTTATCATATGCCTGGTATGTTCCGAAAAGTGGTTGTCAGTAAAGGAGGTGAATCATGAATGCCAGAATTTTTTTGTTCTGCATTATGTTACTACCTGCTGTGGTGTTTGCCGGTGCAGTAGATGATCCCTTGTTGACTAAAGTGATGATCAATCAATTTGAAACCAGAATAACTGATGGCCCTAACCCGCAGGTTCTGGATGGGCAACTCTGGATAGGTAAAGATCTGAATAAACTCTGGATCAAAACAAAATTTGAACGTACTGATAGCATTACAGAAGAGGCGGAATTACAAGCTTTGTACAGTCGAGCCATAGCACCATTCTGGGATGCACAGATTGGTTGGCGCCGTGATTTTCGCCCTAAACCAGAACAAGACTGGTTGACCATTGGTCTGCAGGGACTTGCACCCTACTTTTTTGAAGTAGACGCAGCATTTTTTATTGGTAAAAATGGGCGAACTGCAGTCAGACTGGAGGCTGAATATGAAATTCTGTTTACTCAACGTTTAATCATGTCGCCGGAAATAGAAGTTAATTTTTATGGTAAAGATGATCCTGCCGCAGGAATTGGTTCCGGGTTATCCAACATGGAACTGGGGCTGCGCTTACGATATGAATTTACACGTGAATTTGCACCATATATTGGTATTAACTGGACCAGACAATTTGGACAAACAGCTGACTTTACAAAAACTGCAGGTAACGAAGTAAAAGAAACGCAGATCGTTGTTGGAGTTCGCATATGGTTTTAATGTAACATTTCAGTGGTTTATATTTTTTTCAGATAATGACTGAAATTACCTTGACCTGTTACCAAGACATATGTTCTATACTTATCTTCAAGAACAAGGTTTTGCGAAGGAGTACAAGTCATGAATATCAAACAATCTGACAATACCAAATGGCAATCCGAGGTGAAGCATTTTGACATCACACCAAAAAAAAGCATCACGCGTGTAGGTCGAGCCATACAACGGATTTTTCGGGATCTACCAGGTAACATTGAGGTACGTCTGTGGCATGGAGAGACGTTGAGATTTGGATCAGGGACGCCGGAAGCGACACTTGTCTTTAACGACCCCCATTTACTTCGTGACCTGGCATTATTTCGTGACCCTTTACGTTTAGCTGAAGCCTATTTTCAGGGTGAACTGGATGTTGAAGGAGACCTTTACAAGGCATTGAGGTTAAAAGATTATTTTCATTCGCTCTGCCTGTCTGTCACCGATAAGGTATCTTTCCTGTACACCGCCTTGACGCTGGGCAATACACCGGCTAATCCTGGTGCGATAGTACCGGCTTCATCTCGCCGTTGGCATCATCTGTGGCGTGACCATTCAAAGAAAATGAACCGTAAGGCTATTGCTTTTCATTACAATGTTTCAAATGATTTTTATAAGCTATGGCTGGATGAAAACATGGTTTATTCTTGCGCCTATTTTGAACAAGAGAACGATACACTTGATCAGGCACAACGAAACAAGCTTGATCATATCTGTCGAAAATTACACCTTGAACAAGGTGAAAGACTACTCGACATTGGATGTGGCTGGGGTGCTTTAATTACCTGGGCAGCAAAAAATTATGGCGTACGTGCACATGGCATTACCCTGAGTCGCGAACAGTATGAATACTGTCTGGCAAGAATTGAGAAGGAAGGCTTGCAGGAGCGTGTCACCGTAGAACTCAAGGATTACCGTGACCTGGAAGGTAGCGCAGTGTACGACAAGGTCGTTAGTGTCGGCATGTTTGAGCATGTCGGGCTCAAGAATTTACCTCGTTACTTCAGTGTAGCCAAACGCATGTTAAAACCCGGTGGTTTATTTTTAAATCACGGTATTACGCAAGATCAGGAAGGTTGGCATGAAACTGTCGGCACACGTTTTATTAATCGTTATGTCTTTCCCGATGGCGAACTGGATACTGTCAGTAATGTACAACGTGTAATGGAGCGTGAAGGTTTCGAGATTCATGATATTGAATCGTTACGTGCACATTATGCCATGACGTTGCGACACTGGGTCAGTCAACTCGAAATGCGTAAGGATGAAGCATTGCAGCATGTACATGAATCAATTTTCCGCGTATGGCGCTTGTACATGGCAGCATGTGCATTACAGTTTGAACAAGGTGAAATTGGTGTGTACCAGATACTGGCTGTGAAGAAAGATGGTGGCCTTGCTTCTGTTCCTTTGACTCGCAGGGATCTGTATAAATAAGTTTGAATTTAGTAGGGCAAAGAATCTTTGCCCTACTATACTTATACCTATAGTATTTTGTTATTTATAAAGAAGGTAAATGTGATACCAACCAGGATTTATTTTTCGCTTACGGGTTGTAAATAATAAAGCGTTGTCTGATTCGGGTGTAAAGACAAATCCTTATTTCGTTATGTTAATGAGGTGGTTCTTGCCAGTACAGGAAGAAAGGTCTTTTAACCAAGCTGGAGGATACGATATGTATACTCATTTTATCAATTCATTCTGGAAAGCGGCACTTGTCTTAATCAGTATAACTGCAATCAATGCTTCTGCCTTTGCAGCAGCTACAACAAATACGTTTCAGGTAGTAGGGAATACGGCAATTTATCTCGGTGTTATCCCTGCACAAATGATTCAGGGTCACCCTAAAATGCATGGTGGTGTACCGATGACCTGGGGAGGAAGTAGTCATATAATTATTTCCTTGTTTAATAATGACACCGGCAAGCGCATAGAAGATGCGAAGATCACTGCTAATGTTATGCGACACGGGGTAAGCGATCAGGAAAAGAATCTGGAAGCGATGAAAACCTCAGGTGTAACGACCTATGGAAACTACTTTGATATGCCAGGTAATGATACGTATCATATAAAACTATGGATACACCGTCCCGGTGTAAAGGGTAGCCTTGATGCAGAATTTACACACAGACATTTTAGTCAATGAATTGTGGGTAATATAGAAAACCTTATAGTGCAATAAAGCAACTGAGGGTTAATAATCATGTTCAGAATTTCTTTCTGGGAGAAATTCCTGGATGGAATACCGGAATATCTCGCACGCTACTATTGGTGGGCCTATTTATGGCGACCTGCGATCTGGTTTTTTGATCACCAACCCATTATTAACTTGATTCTGTTTGGCCAATACAAGCGGCTATTATCTCAAGCTTTGCAATGTCTGGAAAACAGGCCTGAAGGACGGTTTCTACAACTTACTTGCGTTTATGGAAAACTGACCTCGTCACTACTAAAATATTTAGATAATGAACCCTTGTATCTTGTAGATGTAGCAAGAGTCCAACTTGATTCAAGCCTTAATAAACTTAAGCCTGAACAACGTTCACAGTTGTTACTTGCGTGCATGAATGCCGAGTCTCTGGCATTTAAAAAGGATAGTTTTTCCACCATACTGATTTTTTTTCTTATGCATGAAATGCCTGTATCAGCCCGAAAACGCACACTGTCTGAAAGCATTCAGGTATTACAGACTGGAGGGCGATTAATAATTGTTGAATATGCTGAAAATCCTTGCAGGCACTGGATTTATCGCCTGAGATATTTACGCAAGCAATTATTACATTGGGAGCCTTTTCTTGAAGATTTCTGGAAAGAAGATATTACCGCTATCCTGAAACAGGAAGCGACTAAGTTGGGTAAAACGCTTAGACAAACCGAACAGCATCTGGTTTACGATAGTTTTTACCGTGTAATGGTTTACGAAATGACTGAATGAGGTTGTAAAACATTGGCCAGTGATATGATCACAGGCCAATGTTTACAGGTAGTAGCGAGACTTATTTTTTACCAAAGGTACTTTTAATATACCCAAGAACTGATTTTACATCATCATCTGTCAAACTAGGATTTCCACCTTTAGGTGGCATTGCCATAGGAGAACCGGGGCTTTGGAAACCTTCTGTAATGTGCTTTCGCAAAGTAGCATCAGATTTTTTCAAGACACCGGATATATTTGTAAAATCAGGTACGCCAGGAAATGCACCCGTTCCTGTTTCTGAATGACAAGCTACACAAGTTTGTGTATAGATAGATTTGCCAGAAAGTTTAGGACCTTTTTTCTGATTTTTCGGTTTAGTTTCAGAAGCGTCACTAATAACTGATTTGCTTGCAACAGTATTTGAACCTTGCAGAAATGTTATTACATCTCTTGTTTCCTGTCCTGTTAAACCCGCACGCATACGCATATGGAACATTGTTGATATCCACTGATCATCTTTTAGTTCTTTAGCGCCACGAATATTATGACAGCGCCCACAATTATCAGCCCAGGTTTTCGCACCCTTTTGAAAATCACCCGGTGCAGGATAATCTGCTGCATAACCAGGAGTAGACAATATCAATGCAGAAGTGATGAAGAATAAAAAATGCTTGATTCTTAATGTTTTCATTTGTAATTTCTCCTTAGAA
>JAADHQ010000165.1 GCA_013151795.1 Gammaproteobacteria bacterium
TGCGTATTTATGAATACATAATCAGATAAACATTCAGCGCAAATACCGGGGTAATTCTGGATGCAATTCAACATACTGCGTGCATGTCGCGTTTCGCGATATGATATAGTATGTCAATCCTGCCTGTTATGTTAACCACAAGCTTTTGTGTATTGAGATTATATTGGTACACTTGCTTATAACTGATACCACAGAAACAATGCTCTATATAACCTTATGAACAAGCAAACATCTATCAATGTGCAGTCTGACAGTGATCATTCCGGTCAATCGCAAACGACCCCTGATCATTTCATAATCAGGGACGGCGTCGAATATTCAGGAACACACTTGCTAATAGACCTGTGGGGAGCCGTTCGTCTGGATGATCAACAATATATAGAATCAGTCCTGAGACGCTGCGTTACTGCCTGTAATGCAACATTGCTGCACATTCACCTGCACCGGTTTTCTGACAGTGGCGGCATATCGGGTGTAGCCGTACTGGCTGAATCTCACATCAGTGTGCACACATGGCCTGAACGAAACTATGCTGCCTTCGATGTTTTCATGTGTGGCGTGGCCACCCCATCCAATGCTGTTTCCATACTGACCGAAGCATTTGAACCTGACACTATCACTACCAATGAGTTATTACGCGGTCAAAAAGATTCTAAATAACAGCCATCCATGACACCTGCCTCGTCAAAACTATCATTACGCCAACATGATTTCCTGCTATTTGCCGTTATGGGCATTCTGGCCGGCTGTGGTCTGATATATGAATACCTGTTATCCCACTACACAGCGCGCATTCTGGGTGCTGTCGAGCAAGTCATATTTGCCATGATCGGGGTCATGATCGTTTCCATGGGGCTGGGGGCTTTTGCTGCCCGTGTATTCAAATCGTATTTTACCGCATTTGCCTGGCTGGAAGTCAGCATCGCATTGATCGGTGCCAGCTCGGTATTGTTTCTGGCAGCCACTACCGCACTGGCCAACTTGCTGCCACAAATTTTAATGGATACATTTTCATTACCACCGGATTTGATACCCCGTGGCGGCATGATTACATGGGCACATCGCATCGCCACCACTGTCCCGTATGTGACAGGATTTATTCTGGGGTTTTTAATTGGAATGGAAATTCCGTTAATTGCCAGCATTCGTGAAACACTTTATGGCGAACACATCAAACACAATACCGGTTCGGTCTACGGTGCAGATTATATAGGTGCAGGCATAGGTGCAGCCCTCTGGGTATTGTTTATGTTAAGCATCCCGCCAACAACGGCTGCCGTCATTACCGCCAGCGTCAATTTACTGGTCGGTCTGCTGTTTTACAGTATCTATAGAAAGCGCATTCATTTTGGCATCTGGGTAGTCAGCGCTCACCTGCTGGTCGGCGGTGTTATTGCTATCATTGCACTGAACGGCACCGACTGGGACAACCACATGGAAGATTTACTTTATAAAGATAAAGTTATCTTCAGCTATAACACTCAATACCAGCATGTCACTATTACCGAACGTATCATGGACCCAGCCAGGGAAAAGATTATTTCCATGTTTATCAACGGACGTTCACAGTTCGCCAGCAATGATGAGATCATCTATCACTCCATGCTGGTAGCTCCTGTCATGCATGCTGCAGCACGTCAGGATAATGTACTGATTATTGGAGGTGGTGACGGGCTGGCACTGCGAGATGTATTACGCTGGCAACCACAGTCGGTTGACCTTATTGACATCGATGCGGCCATTGTAGAGTTTTTTACAACGCCACTCATTAAAAATGGAACCACCGTCAACCAGGCATTGCTGGACCTGAATCAAAACTCATTCAGCGATCCGCGCGTCAAGACACGCTTTGGTGATGCGTTTATCAAGGTTGATGAACTGATCCAGGAACAGCTTTTATATGATGTCATCATTGTCGATTTACCGGACCCCAGCCACCCTGACCTGAATAAATTATACTCAGCACGTTTCTATGCAAAACTGATGACCTTGTTAAAGGGAGATGGTGCTATAGTGGTACAGTCTACTTCGCCGTATCATGCTAAAAATACTTTTTTATCCATCGGCAAAACAGTGCAATATGCGGGCTTTAAAAATGTCGAACAGTACCATCATAATGTACCCAGCTTTGGCGAATGGGGCTGGACAATAGCCACCAAAAATGGCGTCTCTGCCCGCTCACGAATTTCACAGATAGACAGCCTGAAGGTAGATGACGGTTGGTCTACCAAAGGCGTTATACTGGCTGCATTTGAATTTAACAAACATTTTTTTGATCGCCTGGATAAAATAAAAGTCAACAGAATCAACAACCAGGCTGCATATAAATATCACAAGGATGATTGGGAAAAACAGCAAGGCATATTTATTATAGAAAAATGATTGACATAATATGTCTAAAGACATAATATGTCATTAACAGTTAATTGGAGGATATATGAGTAACGAGAAGCTGGATAAGTTAATAAAGTCTTTGACTGGCAACCAATTGTCAGATGGAAGTAACCTGTCGATTGAAATGTTTGACGGCGAAGATTCAGTCGCCATCATCATTGTAGAAGACCGGGACGAATTCCCGATCTACATGACGGTCGATGATGGTCAGATACTATGCATCTCTTATTTATTTGGTGATGATCAGGTTGACCCTGACAAACGCGCATCAATGGCTGAAGCCATGCTGATAATGAATGTATCTATACCCTTGTCAGCATTTTCAAAAATCGGGAATCAATACATTATGTTCGGCGCCTTATCCCCGGATCCCCGGAATCCAGTATTGATGAACTTGCAAACGAAATCGAGGTACTCAGTGACAATGTGCTTGAAGCCATTGAAGCGGTATCCGATTATTTAAAGGAGGCTGCATAAGCCATGAGCATATTTAAAAAATTATTCACTGCCGTACGCGGTGGTGCAACCGAAGTTGGTGAAGCAATTGTTGATTCACAAGCACTTCGTATTCTTGATCAGGAACTACGTGATTCCAAAAAAGCCCTCAATGACGCCAAGACTGGCCTGACATCCATTATGGCTGAGAAAATGGGTGTTGAACGCAGAGTGAAAGATCTGACTAGCAAGATCACCGAACATGAAGGTTATGCTATCAAAGCCATGGACAGTGGCGATGAAAGCCTGGCGCTGGATGTTGCCAACAAGATTGCCGAGTTCGAACACGAACTGACAATACAACAAGGCATTCAGGATGGTTATGAATCAAAAGTGACCGGGCTGAAAAAAATGATTCGCCAGAGCGAGCGTAATATTCAGGCCATGGACAGAGAAATATCCGTTGTCAAAACGACAGCCAAGGTACAAAAAGCCAATGAAATGGCCTCTGCCAAATTCTCTGGTTCAAATTCTGCATTAAGCAGTGCTACCGACTCACTTCAGCGCATCAAGGAACGCCAGCAAAAACGTGAAGACCAGGCTGCCGCTGCAATGGAACTTGAGTCCAGTGAAAATGATGACGACCTGTCTGCCCGCCTTAAAAATGCCGGCATTGTTAACTCAGAAAGCTCAGGCTCATCAATTCTTGACCGTTTGAAAAAACAGAAAGAAAACAAATAACATGGGTTTTATCAAGTCAATGTTTGGTGGCGGGGACAAGTCTCCGCCACCATCACCCATTGAATCCCCTGCCGCCCTTAAACCCGGTGACATGGTCAAAATGGAGTTTGCAGAACAGGCTCTGATATCCGGCCAGACACTCAAGGTTACCGATCAGGTATTTTATGACATCAGTGCCGTAGAGAGCTGCAAAACAGTTTCCACCATGACAGGCGTGGACCAGAATATATTTCTGTCAACCAGCAGCGTCAACCCGGAAAGACCTCTGGAAATCGCAATTGCAATATTACCGGAAAGAATCTTCGACCTTTTCAAACGCAAGAAATTTGTTGCCATCTTTGAAGAGCCTGACGACACCGACCACCGTTTAAAATGTAAACTCGATTTAAATGAACTAAACGAGCTACAGGGCTTCGTCAGTAAATCCTATTTTCAGGAACGCACCAATGAAGCGTATCGCAGCAAAAAGGATTGTCGCAACACTTCATTGTCTGAACATGAATGGAGTGCTTTTGATTACAAGTTGATGGTCTCTGATGACCGCCAGCACGCAATCCGCATTGAAGTCTATAATGGTGGTCGTACCGACGTTTACCTGATAGCATATTTACCACTAAACAAAGTTGAAAGTTACTGGCCTGCCTGACATGGCTAAAAAGAAAAAAATACCTGGCAAATGGACTGGCTCCGATAAAAATATACGCGCAGTTCAGGTTATATTTGAACTGGGTCTGCCACAATCGAGAGCACTGCGTATCAAGGCGATTGAACAGGATTTGAGCCCGTCCGATTTTATTCGCGACATTGTTCACCTGCCACGCAAGAAACCGATCAGGCCAAGACTCAGCATAAGTCTGTCTGCTGAAGACTACCAGATACTGGGAAAACGCTACCAGCTGGACCCTGATCAAAAAGAACGGGTACGAGAAAAGATGAAATTGGAGCTACTGAAACATCTGGATAAACAATAAACTATGCACCATTTACTTCGTTATTTCATAAGGCGCCCCGGTAAACTAAAATACAGTGCGCGAAATAATCTGATACGATCAATTCTGAATTCATGCCTGATACTGGCTGTAATATTCGGGCTCCATATCATTTTAATCATGTACTACGAAGGCTTTAGTCTTGGTGATGCAACCTGGCTTACCTTTACCACCGCAACTACCGTTGGCTATGGCGACATTTCTGCAAGCACTACCCAGGGGCGGCTGGCAACAATTTTACTGATTTACCTGGGTGGTATATTCATACTGACCAAAGTAGTTGGCGACTATTTTGATTATAGAATTTCTGTACGCAACCGAAAAACCAAAGGCCATTGGAGTTGGAACATGGAAAATCACATTGTTATTCTGAATAGCCCCACCCATTCAGGTGAACGCTATTTGCAAAGGCTTATAAAGCAATTCAGGGCGTCACCAAACTATAAAGACACCATTATATATCTGTTAACACCGCAATTCCCTGATGGCTTGCCCGATTTTATTCTGGAGCTGGATAACGTCATTCATTACACCGGTGATCCTGGCAACATACAGGATCTTGTTTCTGTCTGCGTGACTGATGCCCGGGATATTATCGTACTGGCAAAAGACGAAAATGAAGAAAGTTCAGACGGGCGTACATTTGACATATTACATCGCCTCAACGATTTAAACGTCAATGCATGTATCCTGGCTGAATGTGTCGAAGACAGAAATCGCGTACGCCTTGAGAAGGCCGGGGCTAATATTGTTATACGCCCGATTCGAGCCTATCCGGAAATGATAGTACGTGCATTTGATGCACCTGGCTCGGAACGCATCATTGAAAATATGTTTAATAGTGACGACGATGAATATCGACGATATGATGTCACTATATCCAATATGCCATGGAGTGAAGTAGTCACTCGCCTCATATCAAACGATGCCGGTATTGCGGTCGCATATATAGATCAAAACAGCTCGGAAATGGTATATAATCCGCCCGCGCACACAAAACCGGACATTCAGGCATTAATTACCATCAGTAAAGATGATAATATACTCGATAACGATGATGTGAAAAAACTGGTTTCATAGGAGACAGCAATGAACCGCAACAACCCGGGACTCTTTAATCGCTTTACGGTACTGGCCCTGCTAGCCACAATGCTGGTTGTGAGCGGTTGCAGTAATCGCTTTGAAGATCAACTGCGCAAAAATCAGCAAATAGTAGCAAACAACCTGATCCAGCTAAAATCTCAACTGGACAACAAACAACTGGTAAATGCGCTTTTAATTAATAAATATGCCAGCACCCTGCGCGAACAAAAACCTGATTATGCAGACATCACCAGGCTAATGCAGCTGGAGGCAACATCAAAAGGCAAAGCCTATAATGCACTGGTAAAACGTCTGGCCAATGTTAATCTTAGTCCGACCAACAATGACGCTGCCACACTCAGCTTCAAGGAATTACAATTAATACAGGCTGCCGCTGATCCGCTCGAGTTCAATAATGCCCTTGCAGATGTCGTTAATACCCTCGCCTCTCTTTCAGATGGTCAACTCGCAGCAGTTAACATACCTGCATCGCAACGTAGTAACGCACAGCAAGGTAGTGCACTGGTTGGCAACCCCGCCTACGGCAACTGGTCACGCGGTAGTGACGGTCGCTCATTCTGGGCCTGGTACGGCATGTACTCCATGTTAGGGAATGTCTTTGGTCGCCCATACTATAATACATGGTCTTCCCGACCACACTACAGCTATTACGGAAATTATGGACGTAACCGCTGGGGTTCAGATACCGATGTAACCCGTAATCGCAACTTACGCAGTCGTTATCCAAGCCAATATAACAAACCAAGCGCTGCTACTAAAAACCGCTATGCCAGAACCTCCAGCCGCTCATCAAGCTATGGAGGCTCATCATCCCGATCAGGGAAAAGCGCTTATGGTTCAAGTAGCCGAAGTTCATCATTTTCGAGTTCACGCAGCTCACGATCAGGGAAATAAGGGGACAACACATGTTAACCGATTTTATTAATGTAGACGTAGACCTGGCTCTTTATTACCTTGTTGATTTTTCAATTGCCGTTTTATTATTAAGTGCCATGCGCTACCTTTCCGGCCTGGTGGGCAATGTATCTGCCACCAGAGAAATTTCACTTAATGATAACAAGGCCTTCGGTGTATCACTGGCAGGTGCCATGCTGGCAGTCAGTATTATGCTCATGGGCGTTGTTTCGGGCGATGCAGGATACAGTCTTGCTGACGAAGCGATCAGCGTGGTTTTATTTGGTGCCATCGGCATCGCACTGATGTGGCTGACCCGCATTGTGTTTGACCGCATCTCTTTTCCGGGTTTATCTATCCACGACCAGATCATGAAAGGCAATATGTCTGCCAGCATCATTGATGCGTGTAACATGATAGCCACTGCCATCATTATTAAAGGCGCCATGATCTGGGTAAACGGAGATACTAAAACAGCTATCATCGCAGTCATTATCAGCTTTATCGCATCACAATTCATCATGGCACTGGCCACACTGTACCGCGTCAAGGTTTATGGAAAACGTCATAATGGCAAACAGCTGCATCAAGCAATTGAAGACGATAATACCGCCCTGGCCTTGCGCTTCAGTGCTTACCGAATTGGTATTGCCATTGCCGTCAGTGCTGCATTTACTGTTATAGAATATGATAGCGATGCTTATATAACAGCATTCATGTTATGGTTTGCCGTCGCTCTTGCCCTGTTTATCCTGTTAACCCTGATAGCCGTCGTTATCCGTTACGGTGTACTGCACAAGGTCAACGTCGGAGAAGAAGTTGGCGAACAAGGCAACATTGCCGTCGGTGCTATCGAAGGCAGTATTTATATCGTTGTCGGTTTGCTACTGGCCGGACTCATCAGCTCCTGAATATCATGATGATTACCTGCGCTTCAGTGTTTCTGACAAAGGCCACACTGCACCGTTAAGCGGACAGTTTTTTAAATAATCTCAATGAAACTGACTTCACGGCAACAACTTGCTATTTTTATTGCGATTGCCTTCGTTATTGATTATTTGCCATTTATTAATTTGCCCTTTCTGTGGAGTGAAACATTCTTCCATGAAATAAGCCACGGCATTGCCGCGGTAATAACGGGCGGGAAAATTCTAAATATAACACTGAATTTTGATGGCTCCGGATTATGTACCACCAGCGGCGGCATCCGCTTTGTTACTGCTTTTTCCGGGTACATGGGTAGTGCATTGTGGGGCCTGCTTATCTATGGCTGTGCCAGTGCCCTGTCACGACGCAATGCAACCATCATCGTTGTTATTATCGTCATCATGCTCGCCATCACTCTACTATTATGGGCCCGGGATATTCCCAGTGTCACCATACTAATAGTCTTGTTACTCATGTACGCCCTGCCACTGATTAGCGCGTCCTGGTTCAACGTCAAATACTTTATTCAGGTAGTGGGTGTATTTGTCATGCTCGACGCCGTACGCAGTCCATTATACCTGCTCGATGGTCGCGATCTGGGCGATGGTGCAACGCTTTCCAGCTTAACTGGCATTCCAGAAATCATATGGGTCGCTGTCTGGTTTATGATCGCCATCGGCTGTCTATACATCTTGTGGAAAGATCCTGCGGAAACTGACAAAGAATAATTCAAATAAAAAGGTATTATATAATGATGAAAGCGATTCCCGTCTTGAATAACAGCACCATCAAAATGCTAGTGGTTTTTATTGCAATCATCCTGCTTGGTGGTTGCTGTGCACTGCCCGATATCCCAGGCCCTATTGGTATACCTGGCTGCTAGCGCAGTAGTAGATACGCCATATCCGAGTCAGGTCAAGCTTACCTATTGACACTATTGTACTTACATCAGAATCCCGAACACATTATCTCTTCCTTAAAATAATCATTTTGTATCAAAAAGAGGCTTCTAAGCAAAAATATTGCCTTATTTTGAACTTTTTTATTTTTTTGTTAGCTTGATCGTTAGCTTGACCCGCCCCGTTATTGGAGACTTTATTGTTAATTTCACACACTTAAAACGTTAATTATGCACATACAATTAAACAATAAAAGGAGATCATAATTAAAATTAACGTATCACTACACAATAATAAAGCTGAAATTATGAGTGTACCAACAGACGTAGAAAGTAGCCCATTAACAAGAGCAGGGAGCTAGAGCAGAACAATAGATATTTCGAAAATGTGAAGTAAATAAATAGATTTTGTTAATTTTAAGCACTATTTTTTTAAACTTTTTAAACGGCATTTTTAAATATCAACAACAATTCATATATTAAGGATAATACTCATGAAAAATTTTCAACAACTTAAAAAAATCGGCCTATTTCAATTTGGAGAAGTTATACCCGATCTCACCATTCACGGTAAACCAGCCCCATACCCAGTTGTAAACGAACGCGTCGTGCGAGCCCATGCAGGCATAATGTTAGTCCTCGCGATTATAGGCTTCAGTCATGGCTTTTTTAATCAAAATTATGAACCTTTAAAGGCAGTTGTCATTCTCTTTTTTATCGATTTCTTTTTTAGAGTAATCATAGGCTTTAAATTCTCTATTCTTCACCACCTTGCTACCATAATGGTGCGCAAACAAAAACCAGAATACACGGGCGCCATACAGAAAAGATTCGCATGGAGTATTGGCTTAGCCATTTCAACGCTGATGCTTGTACTGTTATTCGTGATGAACGCACAGGGACCGATAACACTCGTCATTTGCAGTATTTGTCTTGCGTTTATGTGG
>JAADHQ010000068.1 GCA_013151795.1 Gammaproteobacteria bacterium
GCAATCACAAACTGGCTGGCTATCTATATGTTGTTTGAACGTGTGCCATTACTTTACGGCTCAGGTGTTATTCCAAATCAATTTGAGCAATTCAAGACCGCCATCAAAAACATGATGATGCAGCAGTTTTTTACCCAGGAAAATCTGAGCCGCCTGATCGAAACGGAAGAAGATTCTGCCAGTCAGCTAATAGACCTGGAACCGCTACTGGATGAAATTGACTACGATAATGTTTTCCAGCGCTTGTTAGATGCCATTATGGCCTCATCTTTGGGTGGAATGCTCGGTATGATTGGCGGTGCAGGTGCACTTGAGCCGCTACGGGAACCTTTTGCTGAAAAAATCAGAGGTGCCCTGAATGAAATGGTAAATTCAGAATCTTTTCATCAAAAACTAATCAGCAGTCTTAATACGTCCGCCATCAGTGAAGAGATGCTGGGACATATTGAGCAGATGGTTGATAATCGCCTTGAAGAATTAACACCTGATCTGGTTAAAAATATAATTCAGACCATGATACAGAAACACCTTGGCTGGTTAGTAGTTTGGGGTGGTGTTTTTGGAGGGTTGATCGGGCTGGGTGTAAGTTTTTATAGTTAGAGAGTCTGTCATTGATGAATATGGCTTGCTCAGGGCGTGTTTATCCATAAAGACACAGGTAAGCGGTTTCCACTGCTACTGTCACATCAAAAGAATTGTTTGCATCGACATTAAATGATTCACCTGCATTAAATGTTTGCGGCTGATTGCCTTCCATTTTGATTTCCAGTGAACCACTGATGACTGTCATGGTTTCTTTTTCAGCTGTATTGAAAACATAATCACCAGGAGCCATTACCCCGACCGTTGCAGGGAGTGTTTTTGTCTGGAAGGCGATTGATTTTACCTTGCCGTCAAAATATTCATTGGTTGTAAACATGAGTAATATCTCTTTTTAAAAAAAGTATGTTTAAATTTTACAGCATATAAGAACCTTGTGATATGCAAACTATTTAATGAATTATCAGAATAATCAGTTTTTTCGCTAAATTTGGCTTAAAAATGCATGTTTTTTATTAAAAAAAGAGACATAAAATAATTTTGTGCTATATTTCAATAGTGAATGCATGTCATTCAAGTCTTGTCAGGTCTATTTTTAAAAGATTTAGGTTCTACTGTCAGTTGCCTTGTTTGTTATGCAGTAATGTTTATGTTTATTAATTAAAAAGGTAGAGTTCTATGGCAACAGGTACAGTTAAGTGGTTTAACGAATCAAAGGGTTTTGGCTTCATCGCACCTTCAGATGGTAGTGCAGATGTATTTGTACATTTTTCTGCAATCAGTGCAGATGGATTTCGTACATTAGCTGAAGGGCAAAGTGTTAATTATGAAGTTGAAGATGGTCCGAAAGGTCCACAAGCCAAGGAAGTTGTTCCTGCTTGATTTTATAAAAAATCTTGGAAAACCCGCGCATGTGCGCGGGTTTTTTTTTGCCATTTATTTCTATTTACAGGATGATATTAAAACAATAATTAATGGGGTAATGGTGATTTGTGTGCATCGAGGGTTTTTAAAATAAGCATAAGTTTCTGATTTTAATATAGTTGACTATAAATTTAAGAAAACACTAATATATGAAAATAAGCATTAAAAGCTGAAATTATGTTTTAGTCGCTATTTTACCAAGATTATTAAGCATTACGGGGCGATAAACAAGAAGATATGTTGGTAAATAGCCCGTCATTATTTGTTTAAATAGCACATGTATTTACAACTTACAAGTACTTGAATAAGGTTTTATGCACAGTCAGGGTGCATAAAAAATAATTGTGCGAGGGACTTGTCCGGTATAATGATATTTAAAATAAGTCATTGATTTAAATAAATAATATTAATCGTGTAATTATTGATCAATTTAAGTAATACCGTGTAACCATGCGGCATTCAGACCTTAATATCCTATCTATCCACAAAGTTATCCACAGGAAATGTGGATAACAGCGAGTTACTATAAACTTCAATAACTTATATTAAATTGTTAAAAAAAAGATTATTAGTATCCTGATCGTATTTTATCATGCTAAATCGCAATAAAAGGCATGATTCCCGTCTTTTATATTATAAAAATACCGATGTATTTAAATTACTGTTATCTAAATGCATGATAATCAGTATATTTATTTTATATGGTAACTATTACCCTTAAGGCGTCTAATCGCATTTGACTGTTGGTTGTCATGGACTCCAGTGCTGCAAGTTGCTGCTCGTAAAAAGCAATTTCTTCTTCGCGGACATTGGGGTTTATTTTTTTCAAGGCTTTTAGGCGATCAATTTCATTTGTTAACGTCTGGCGTGGTTGTTGGTAGGTTGTTGTGAGTAATTCAGGCAGCATGTTCTGAGCTGTCTGTTCACTCATTGATATCATGTTGCGCAACAGGTCGGTATAACCCTTGATTAATTTGTTAGCAATTTCAGCTTTTATATGTTCTCGATGCCAGTTGATAAAATCGTGATCAAATTGCTGGGCATAACTCTTGCCCTTTAAATCAATGAGCGTGCGTAAACTGGCAACGGGCAGTGTATTGCTGTTTTCCAGCGATTTGTCCGAACCCGGTTCAAGTATAAACATGCATTCCAGCAGCATGGTGCCTTGTTTGATCTCATCACATTTCAGTGCGGTGACAGATGTATTGCCCAGCTCATTATCCAGTACAAGGTCGATTGCGCCGGTGACCAGTGGGTGATCCCATGACATAAAATGTATATCTTCATTGGCCAGCGCCCTGTCACGGTTACATGTAAGCGTTATGCCTTCATCGTTTAATCCGGGGAAGCTGCCTATTTGCATGTGTTCGCTGGGTCGGGCGATGTAACATTCCTGACTGTGATCTTCAAAATCCACTCCATAACAATCAAATACCCGTTCAAGATAATCCAGCAGCCCTGATTCCTGATCGGCTTGCAGCGCTTCATTTGTGATGGCCTCAGCAACATGGGGGCGGCAGGAGTTGTATTCCAGTAATGCATCACGACCACGTTGCAAGGCTTCATTAAGATTGTTGTTTAACTGGCTGGTGGTTTCAATGAGCTCAGGGAGGTCGGTAAAACCATCGTCGAGTTGATGTAATGATTCAACGAGTGCAGGTTGTACCTGTACAAAGACATTGTGACCAGCCGGACAGGTTTGTTCAAAGGCATTGAGTCCATTCTGGTACCACTGATACATAATATCCTGAGCGCTGTTTTCCAGGTAGGGGACATGTATTTCGATAGTTTGATCCTGTCCGATGCGATCGAGTCGACCGATGCGTTGTTCAAGCAAGTCAGGATTTAGCGGCAGGTCAAATAAAATCAAGTGATGTGCAAATTGAAAATTGCGACCCTCGCTGCCGATTTCGGAACAGATCAATACCTGCGTGCCATATTCCATATCAGCAAAAAAAGCAGCAGAACGGTCTCGTTCAACAATGCTGAGCCTTTCATGGAATACAGCTGCATGGATACCAGTACGGGTGCGCAGGTAAGTATCCAGGTCGAGAGCCGTATCAGCACTGGCTGCAATGACCAGTACTTTTTCATTGCCCAGTTTTTTCAGCGTATCTGCAAGCCATTGAACACGGGCATCAAATTCTGTCCAGTGCGGATGTTCGGCCGAGAAAACGGATTGATAGATAAGCTCCGGACAAAGTAGTAACTGTGGTTCAGTCACGGCAGTAGACTGGAACTCCTGCAGGCACCGGGAGTAACTTTCATTCATGCTTAACGGATATGCATGCATTTTACGGCCAGGAAATCCCTTGATGGCCGAACGTGTATTCCGGAACAGGACACGACCTGTTCCATGTCGATCCAGCAGGTGTTCTACGAGTTGATTACGTGCAATTTGCCTGGACTTCTCGTCTGACTGATTATCTTCAAGGGTATTCAGAAGGGCGAGGTTATCAGTTTCCTTGATGGTAGCCTGTATTGTTTCCATGGCGGCCTTATCCAGCTCGGATGCACCTAGCAAGGCCTCTACAGCATGGGCGACAGGTTCATAGCTTTTTTCTTCTTCAAGGAAATCATGGTAATCAGGGAAACGGGCCGGATCGAGAAGGCGCAAGCGGGCAAAGTGACTTTCCTTGCCTAGTTGTTCGGGGGTAGCTGTCAGTAATAGTAGACCTTTAGTAACCGCCGAGAGTTGCTCGATACATTGGTATTCAACGCTGACTTGCTCAGGTGACCACTGCAGGTGATGGGCTTCATCAACGATGAGAAGATCCCACTCGCCATTGACAGCTTGTTGAAGTCGATGTGGATTGCCAACAAGAAATTCCAGAGTGCAAATTATTAATTGTTCAGTATGAAACGGATTATCCTGTTGGGTGCTTTCTTCCTCAGCCTGGCAACGGTTTTCATCAAAGATGCTGAAAAAGAGATTAAAGCGCCTCAACATCTCTACCAGCCACTGATGCATAAGGCTTTCAGGTACTACAATCAGTATGCGTTTGGCTCGCTCGGTGATGAGTTGTTGATGCAAAATCATGCCAGCTTCGATTGTTTTTCCCAGCCCGACTTCGTCGGCCAGTAATACACGAGGTGCAAACCGGCTGGCTACTTCGTGAGCAATGTATAATTGATGCGGGATCAGGCTGGTGCGTCCACCGGCTAACCCGCGCAAACTGGAGCGCGAAAGCTGATTGGATTCAAAACGGGTTTGATAGCGCAGGTCATACCATTTGTTTTTATCTATCTGTGCGGTAAACAGACGATCAGAAGGGCTGTTAAGTTGAAGATGGTTATCGAGCAGCCCTTCTTCCAGTTTTGCGGGTGTGCCGTCTTCCTTTGTACCTGTATAAGTCAGAATGCCATCATTGTTTTCAACTGATTCGACAGTTAATGACCATCCTTCATGGCTGGTAGCGGTATCCCCTTTAACGAACTGTACACGAGTCAGAGGAGCGGTTTGTTTTGCGTAGGTGCGTCGTTCACCCGAAGCGAGGAAAATCATATCGATTGTGCGAAAATCTACGGTAACAACGGTGCCAAGGCCCATTTGTAGCTCCGCATTGTTAATCCATCGTTGTCCCGGTTTAAATTCCTGCACTGATATAACCCTCAATAATTCAGGTGCGCTATCTTACATGAATATTGTTCAGGCTAGAAATTTTTTATAGTGCAAGAGAGGAAAGTTTGTTGTTTGCAAGGCTCAGGGGCGGTGTTGCGAATAACGGGTGGATTTATTCAGATGGATGAGTGGGACTGATCTGGTGTGCCCGACTGAGGTAGGCCAGGCTGCCCATTTCCGTTAACCTGCTGATAGTACGGCCAAAGGCCATGGACAGCAATCTACCCTGATACAGGTTTTCCGGGGAATCTGCAGCACTGATGATGCACTTTACATTATGATCATACAAGGCATCAATCAGGTGTATGAACCGTTTGGCAATGTTGTCGTGACCTTCTTTTATAACAGGCAGATTGCCCAGCAATACGGTATGAAATTGTTCAGCTATTGATATGTAATCACTGTCTGATCGAGGCGTATTACATATTGCGTCAAAATCAAACCAGATAACATCATCAGCCATGGCAACATAGTCAATAAGCCGACTATTGACCTTGATCTGCCGATTTGTTTTGGTCCGGCAGGGTGCAACTGCATCCATTTGTTTTTGCAGAAATGCATTATCAGAATGATCTTTATTGATAAAGTAGGTGCCATTTTTTTCAAGAATACGAAATCGATAGTCTGTGCCATGGCCCATGTCCAGTTCGGTATTATGTTGTTTAAGGAATTCGATGGTGCTCATAAAGAGTTCACGTTGAATGCCGTTCTTGTATAAATCATCAATAGAGATATTGGAGGTGGCAACCAGAGTAATACCATGTTGATACATGGCCTTAAGTAAACCTGCCATAATCATAGCGTCGCCAATATCGTGTATATGAAATTCATCGAGACACAAAAGGCGCATTTTTGTAGCAAGTTTACTGGCGACGATATCCAGAGGGTTGGATGTTTTTGGCAATTGTTGAATCTGCGAATGAATATCACGCATGAAGGAATGAAAATGTGTTCTGAATTTCTCCTTGAATGGCAGGCAGCTGTAAAAGCTGTCAATAAGGTATGTTTTACCTCGCCCGGTACCGCCCCACAGGTAGAGTCCGTGAATGGTTTCCTGTTTATGAAAAAACCGGCTAAAGATTCCGTCGTTTTCTTTAAAGGTGATCAGCTCATCATATAACCGTTGAGTATGTTCTACAGTTATACGTTGTGCTTTATCTTCCTTAAAATCTTCTTTAAGCAGGTTTTCCTGGTACAGCTCGAGAGGAGTCACAACAATCCTTTAATTCGTGTTATATCTGTTAATATAGGCCGATTAGAAGATAAAGAATATAACAAATTGAAGCGTTGACTACCCGTGCTCAATTTATAGTTATAGACATTGCTGTCCCGTTTAATAATACCGGTTACTGTTGAAAGCCCGGTATTATGAGTGTTGTGAACGATAGCGGTTAATCCGGGCATGAACCCGGCATAGCCAAATCAAGACACGCAAAAGATGCCATCCATGGCCGCTCGGCTGCCGCATCCCTGCGTCAGACGGTCTTTATTTTGGCTATGCCGGGTTCATGCCCTCACATTGTCGTGTCTTTTAAGTTAACGGGGTAGTAATGATTTATATAATAAAACTATTGATATGGGCTAGATCGAGGTTTAAATGAAGGCAAATGAATTAAAAAAAGGCATGGTGATTCTCGTTGATGGGCGGAATATTCTGATAAAGGCAATGCAGGTTCAGTCGCCTTCTTCACGTAGTGGCAGTACTTTATATAAAACACGTGGACAGGATATTGTTTCCGGGCAGAAATTTGAACGAAGTTTCAAGGGTGATGAAACCGTAGAGCAGGTTGATCTTGAACGGCGTGATGTGCAAATGTTATTTCGTGATGCCGATGGTTGTACCTTTATGGATACAGAGAGTTATGAGCAATATACCGTGCCTGATGATGCCCTGAATGATGAGC
>JAADHQ010000034.1 GCA_013151795.1 Gammaproteobacteria bacterium
GTGAAAGCCATACAAGGGCTCGACCTGAAGGTAGAAAAAGGCCGGATCTATGGCTTTTTAGGCCCTAACGGTTGTGGCAAAACCACGGCTATCCGTATGTTAACCGGCTTGTTAAAACCAAGCTCCGGTGAAGTGCGGGTTCTCGGCTTCAGGCTGCCTGAAGATGCGGAAAAACTGCGCCTGCATATTGGCTATATGACCCAGAAATTTTCACTCTATGGTGATTTGACTGTATACGAGAATCTGAAATTCATTGCCACATTTATAGCCTGCCTGCTCGCGTGCAAAAGCAACGCATTGATGAACTATTAAGTATCTATGACTTACAAAAAAACAGGAACCAATTAGCAGGAAGTATGAGTGGTGGACAACGTCAACGGCTTAGCTTGTCCGCAGCAATACTACACAAGCCTGAATTGTTATTTCTGGACGAACCCACCTCGGCCGTTGACCCTGAGAATCGCCGCGAATTTTGGGAGCAGCTTTTCGACCTTAGCGATCAGGGTACCAGCATTCTGGTGTCAACTCACTATATGGACGAGGCCGAGCGTTGTCATAAACTGGCAATATTAGAAAACGGGATTAAGCGTGCAGATGGGGAGCCCGATGAACTCATGCAAAATATGGGTGCGCAGGTTGTCGAGATTGGATCATCAAACCTGCGCAAGCTTAAACAGGAATTACTGCGCTTGCCGGATGTGATCTCGGCGGCACAGCTGGGCGCACGCCTGCGGGTTCTGGTTAAAGACAGCATTCCCGATGCGGTTGCTTTTTTGCACGAGCAGTCATGTATTGATCCTGGTGATCAAATGTCTCTGGTCCGCCCCAGCCTTGAAGATGTCTTTGTCACCAGCACTGGAACAAGCAGAATATGAAAGCATTACTCAGGATACGCGCCATCGTTGGCAAAGAACTAACTCAGCTCAAGCGTGATAAAATGACGTTTGGAATGATAGTGATGATCCCGCTAATACAGCTGTTGTTGTTTGGTTACGCGATTAACACCAATATTCGCCACATACCGGTTGGTGTCGTGGACTATAGCAAAAGCGGATTAAGCCGAATTTTAATACAGACCATCGATGCAACACAGGTAGTAAAGTTCACCCGGCAATTTAATGATTTGCAGCAGGCACAGGCGGCCATCGACAGCGCCGAGATACGAGCTGTGTTGATCATCCCGAAAGATGTTAGTCAACGGCTGGCGCGTCACCCGTCTGTCGGTCTGGGTTTACCTCCGTCGAGTGATGAAGAAACCAGCCGTCCCGTTGCCCAATGGTTGGTTGATGGTTCTGATACCATCATCGCCGGGGCGATTAAGAGCCTTAGGGGTATGCCGCTGGTTGAGTTACTGGGTAAACCAGCTAACCGTAACACCCCTACTTTTGAAGTTACCTTACTCTATAACCCGGAACAACGTACCACTGTAAATATCATACCAGGCCTGGTCGCGATTATTTTGACCATGACGATGATCATGTTTACCTCTGCGGCAATTGTGCGGGAAAGAGAACGGGGTAATATGGAGATGCTGATCACTACGCCGGTGCGCCCGATTGAACTAATGATCGGGAAGATTATTCCTTATATTTTTATCGGCGCAATCCAGGTCAGTATAATTTTGGGATTGGGACATATTCTATTTCATGTCCCGATCAATGGTAGTCTGCTACAACTTGCAGGTGCTACCTTTTTATTTATAACCGCGAGTCTTGTGCTGGGTCTGGTTATTTCAACCATCGCTAATAACCAACTGCAATCCATGCAAATGACCATATTTGTATTGTTACCCTCCATTCTCCTATCCGGATTTATGTTTCCCTATGAAGGCATGCCGCTTGTAGCACAGTATATTGCCGAGACCTTACCTGCCACGCATTTTATGCGCCTGGTTCGTGGCGTAGTTTTGAGAGAAGTGGAAATTATCAATATGGCACCTGATGTTCTCTGGCTGGCGATGTTCACATTAGGTGGTCTGGTTGTTGCTTCTTTAAGGTTTAAGAAAAGCCTGGATTAATAAAACATAGTCATAAGTTCAGGAGAAAGCGCGAGGCCCTGTCGGTCTGGTTATGGCCGTAAACAACGGGTAATATACCTGTTAAAGGATCATGCAATGCAACTCTTTAAACAATAAACCCGGGTTTACAGCGCTATTCCGGCTTGGCCTGCAAAATAACGTATAAATAATGTATTCTAACAAAGTCTTTAAGCAGACTCACTGGAACGTGGCACGTTTAAAAACTATGGGGTACAGTAAAAACAACAAATATTCAGCATGCAGCAGCCTGCTCATGGTCAGCTTAAGGCAACATTAGCATCAAAAAGTGAGGTAGGCGGAAAATGACTATCTCTAGTGATTTGTTAGAGTACCTTGATGACAATATTTAAGAGCCAGCTTACTTCCAGGGTAAACCCTTCTCTGGAGAGGTAGACGATATCAAAGCAGAGTATTTGCATAGAAACACATATAAGGATGGGTATGAACATGGAATTTCAACAGGGTATTTTCCGGAAGGAAATATATACTATGAAAGAGAATACCTGGAGAACATGAGATTATTGTTTCATATTATGATGGAAATCAATATTCGACGGGCGATGCTCAATTAAAATCTCATGTGCAGAAAGGTCGAAAATACATCATTGCTAATAAAAATATTTAACTGAATTTGGTCGCCGAAATTCATTTATGCAACCAATAAGGAAGAATACTGGGCGTTTGGGGTAGCCCATCAGTATCAGATTGTCTAAAGTGATGAGTTCATAAGAAATAAATAATATGCTATTAACTTCAGTATCCTGTACTGAAATCCTCCTATCAGGTAATTGGATAATGTATTTGTATCGAATTTACTAGTGACTCTACTATAACTATTGTGAAATTGGAGAAGAATAATGAGTGCAAATGGTCTTCCAGCAAAAGGAGTGTTGAAAACACTTTTTTATATTATTTTTGTATTACTGGTCTCTGGCTGTTCAACACATCATTGGGTAAGTGATGCCTATCCAGATGGCAACAGTGACTTAGGCCGATCTTTATACAGTGATTGCCTGAAAAAAGTATCCAAAAGTGTTAAAGAGGCAGCCGTACCTGGCTATACCAGCACACCACTTTATGTACCCGGCAAATATGGCGGTGTTATATCTATGGGCTCCAGGACATGCTCTGCTGATTGTCGTAAAGCACAAGCAATTAAAGCGAAAATTACAGATAATTGCATGAAAGAAAATGGAAACTGGGAATTCATTAAGAAAAAATGAATCACTGCTAATGCGTTTATTTATTTTAAGGTATAAAACTCTTTTTTAAGGGCCGCCCGTCTAAATGCAGACGCTGCACACTGAAACATCAAGTATGCAAAATACGGCTTCCGCAGATATGCGTAAAGGCCTTGAGCGACGGGTTTCTTTTATTATAGAAAACAAACAATCGCTTTAGCGTGAGAGGGAAACAATGTAAATTTAACCGCTAATGACATCAATATGAAATAAACCACTTGCAACTTGTCAGGATTCTGGCAAATTAAAAGTCACTAAAACAATAGGTAAGAGTGACTCGGTGGCTGATTTGAGTTTTTCTACAGCCTCGCTATTTATCTTAAAGAGAAATATATGAGCAATCCAGTAATTGCAGATAACAAACCGGTCAAGGTGAATCTTTCCAAGGGTCAGGAATATCATTTCTGTACTTGTGGCAGATCTAAAAGCCAGCCATTTTGCGATGGTTCACATGCAGGAACATCCTTTACTCCCAGGGTTATTGTTTCTGATGAGGAAGATGAGGCCTATCTATGCGCATGTAAACATAGTAATAACTTACCCTTTTGTGATGGTACACATAAACAATTTAGTAAAGATGATATCGGTAAAGAAGGCCCGGGGTTAACACTAAAACCTTCTGATTTACCAACCGCCACATCAACACCTGAAGAGCCTACAGTAGAATATATCCATCAACTTGCTAAAGAGGGGCTATCAAAGCTCGGACATCATGGTCAAATGACGTCTATGGGCGTCCCCCGTCATGAGCTGCCGCACTGGGATGAACTACAGATCATGGCTGCACAGATGGCGACCAAGCCTTTGATGGAAAATGTAAGTGTTGGTACAGAACTTATTATTGGCCCTGAAGCTAAAAAACCTTTGAAGCTGAAAATACCACTATTTGTTTCTGACATGAGTTTTGGAGCATTGTCAGAAGAAGCCAAAATATCACTGGCAATAGGGGCAGAACTAGCTGGTACTGGTATATGCTCCGGTGAAGGTGGAATGCTACCCGAAGAGCAAGAGGCAAACAGCCGATATTTTTACGAATATGCCAGTGCGGGTTTTGGCTATAAAGATGAACTGTTAGCCAAAGTGCAGGCATTTCACTTTAAGGGTGGGCAAGGCGCAAAAACAGGGACAGGTGGCCACTTGCCAGGAAATAAAAACATAGGAAAAATATCACGGGTAAGGAATATTCCTGAAGGCCAGTCTGCAATATCCCCGCCTACATTTAAAAACCTGTCCTCTGCTTCTGAATTTAAGGACTTTGCTAACCACGTTAGAGATATCACCGGCGGCATCCCTATTGGTTTTAAACTGAGCGCTAATCACATAGAAAAAGATATTCAATTTGCACTTGATGCTAGTGCTGATTACATCATATTAGACGGTCGTGGTGGTGGTACGGGTGCAGCTCCGGAGATGTTCAGAAATCATATTAGCGTGCCGACCATTCCTGCACTTGCGCGGGCACGTCGTTATCTTGATGATCAAGGAGCCAGTGGCCGCGTAACACTCATCATTACAGGTGGTTTACGTGTGCCCATTGATTTTGTTAAAGCGCTAGCACTTGGTGCTGACGGGATTGCAATCTCTAATAGTGCTATGCAAGCTATTGGTTGCGTTGCAGCAAGAATATGTAATACGAATAACTGTCCAGCAGGCATTGCTACACAAAAAGAAGAGTTACGTAAAAAATTGAATATAGAAAAGTCATCCAAACAGCTATGTAACTTTTTCAATGCTTCTGTAGAACTGATGCAAGTGATGGCTCGTGCATGCGGTCACGATGATTTAGGAAAGCTCAATAAAAATGATCTGGCAACATGGCATCGTGAAATGTCATTACTTTCAGGTGTTGCCTACTCAGGAGCTACGGATATATCAGGCAATGTATAATAGACACTCGTTCGAACATTATCGCGTAAAGAGAAAACAGCATGAATGAACATGAGAAAATAAATTACCTTGAACTGCCAGCAAAGAATTTACAAGCAACAAAAGACTTCTTTACCCAGGTATTTGGGTGGTCATTTCAGGATTTCGGGCCAGAATATTCTGCATTCTCAAATCAAGGCATTGACGGCGGTTTCTTTAAATCGGACTTATCATCTTCAACCGATAATGGTTCCGCACTAATTGTGTTTTACAGTAATGATCTTGAGGAAACCCAGGAAAAAATAAAAAAAGCTAATGGTGTCATCATAAAACCAATTTTCCCGTTTCCAGGTGGTCGTCGTTTTCATTTTACAGAACCGAGCGGTAATGAATTTGCAGTTTGGTCAGACACCAGTTCATGACAAATTGCTCAGCCCGACCGTTATGCATTTTTAAGAAAACATTTACATCAAAAATATTATAAATTTCAGCTTCCAGCAGTCTGTCTCAAGACAATTTAAGTATACGCAATGTATCAAAATGGAAAACCTATGGACAATAATCTTATTGAACAGTTAGAAATACTGAAAAAAAGGGATATTACAATAAAAGATAAGCTGCTGAGTGAAGGCAGGCTTTATGGGCAATATGATCAGGAATTACAAAATGTCCACATAGAAAATGCTCATGCATTGGATAAAATTGTATCTATGCACGGGTGGCCTACTATATCAAAAGTTGGCATCGAAGGAACCAGGCTCGCCTGGCTCCTTGCGCAGCATGCGATATGCACACCTGATCTACAGCGAAAATTTTATAAGTTATTATCTGAAGCAACTGATAACGGTGATGCGCCAAAAAAACAAATAGCATTACTGACCGACAGAATTCGTTTTAATGAAGGAAAACCACAAATATACGGAACGGTTCTGGATTGGAATGCGCTAGGGGAATTTACATGTGAGGTAGAAGACCCGGACAATGTTAACGAATTAAGAAAAGCTGTTGGCATGCCTCCATTCGAACAATCAATTCAAGAACATAGAAATGAAGCTCTGACAGAAGGCTGGCAACCACCAGAAAACCATGAAGCATATAAAAAAGATGTCGAACAATGGGCAAAAAGTGTTGGTTGGCGTTAAATGAAAAAAGCTACATTACTAGATAGCTTTTAACACTGTTACTTATAGTACACCTGAAAATGAAGATGAATTGCCAGTCATATACAAATTTGCAAATGAAACATCTCCGGTAAAATACGTAATAATCTTAAAGAATTACTGTATTACATTTACGAGTACGATCAATTTTTAGACGCCTTTAATAAAACGATATCTGGTCAGCCTCGACATCCTGTTGACATCACATACTATAAAGATACCGACTGGAAAGAACTTTAAAAGCGATCAATACCACTTAATAAATAACGTTTTAAATAAAGGAAATGTTTTGATAGACTCATGCAACATGGTAATTACAAAACACTGCATTACTCTACGCAGACAACAGGAAACCAATGGTTAAGCATTTATTCTTTATCGCTCTCATACTGGCTTCAATGCAATCCTATGCTGAAATTGGCGCATTACAGTTACAGCAGACGGTAAATACAAGCTCAAGGCTGATGGTTCAAATTGGTCTATATTATTTCCAGTATCAAACTATAAGATACTTCAAAGCAAACATCGGTCTAACGGAAAATCCCGGTATTTCCATCTATCAAATAATGAAGGCATAAACATATCATTCTTTATTGAATCCACTCAGAACTGCACATCTTCTATTAACTGCAGAGAACATCAAATCAATAATCCTGGCCCATCAATGGCTGCTTCAATCGATAAGCGCAAATATACAATAAATGATTTCTCTATTATTTATTACATGTTGGAAAAAGCAGATGAAACTCTCGCCAGAAAAATACCCCCACTAGCTGGCAGAACAATTAACCAAATGAATATTAATGCTCATTATGTAAATAATGGGTATTGGGCAGATTTACATATTTCCAAAATGCTTTCCAAGCCAACAGATGAAGCTACATTCAAAAAATTTGTTTCATCCATTATAATATCAGATGAATAACACAAACTATCACATCAACCCGACAAGCTTGACCTGTAATCTGAAATGCAGGGCTTCAGTAAGATTACTGATTTTACAAGCATCGGATTTATTAAACCAGGGAAGGAGAACCCCATGAAAACAATGAATTGCAAGCAACTCGGCGGCGCATGTGAGAAAGAATTTAGCGCCAACACTTTTGAAGAAATTGCAGAACTTAGTAAAACGCATGGCATGGAAATGTTTCAAAAACAAGATAAAGAACATCTTGACGCAATGAATACAATACAAGAACTTATGAAAAAACCTGGAGCGATGGAAAATTGGTTTAAAAATAAAAAGAAAGAATTTGAAGCATTGGATGATGATTAAATATGTCTCTAAACGACAACGCACATAATAAATTGTAAAGTGCGTTTCAGCCCCGGCTTTCACCTGATGCCGCTACATGATGCAATTTAGCTCAGCATCAGGTGTTAAAAACTTACATT
>JAADHQ010000082.1 GCA_013151795.1 Gammaproteobacteria bacterium
TTTTATCTATACTCAAAGTAAGAGCAATGCAAAAAAAGGTCTCAATCATGAATGAACAAAACGACACTATGAAAGATAAACTGGTTCATGCCTATGACAACATGATGGAAAACCTGCATGTCCTGATTGAACAGGCAGATCAAGGCAATGAAAAAGCACAGGATATGTTAAAAAAGGCCCGTGACCAGATGGTAGATGCCGACACCGTCACGCGTGAAGAAGCCGAAAAAGTCAGCCAGTACCTGAAACGCGACTTGCGCAATGCCAGTGAATATCTGGAAGACAAACAGCATAATCTGGCCGACTGGTTACACATGGATATGGAATTGCTTGAATGGAATATTACTGATTTATTTCTGCAGACAGCCGACAAAACCAAACTTGACCTTTTGCTGCTGGAAGAAAATGCCAAACACGTCAACGAATACCATACCGGAGAAGTAACGGGGCCGGGTTTACTTGTTTGTGATAACTGCAAGGAAGAACTTAAATTTAACAAGACAGGGCACATCCCTCCTTGCCCTAAATGTCATAAAACAAATTTTTCGAGACAATCACGTTAAATTTATTATCAAAACAGGCTCTGGCTTTAAATAAAAAAATAAAATATCTAATCAGATATATTTTTATCACGGTCAGAGGCCGCTTCCACATTACTGGCGTCTTTGCGTTGTAATTGCCATAACAGAATAAACATGAACACAAACAGAATCAAAACAGGATAGTTACCCCAACGTACGAAGGGCGTTGCGCCTGAACGTGCCTGTACTTTTGCAAGCAACACATGTTTCTGGAATTGTGGTGATGTCTTTACGATATGACCCATATCATCTACAACGGCACTCACACCATTGTTTGTCGCGCTCAGTACATAACGCTCTGTCTCACGTGCGCGTAATTGTGATATTTGTAGTTGCTGATAAGGCATGCTGCTATCACCAAACCAGGTATTGTTACTGACATTGACCAGATAATTCGCCTCAGGCAAGGATTGAATAACTTCACTGTTAAATATAATTTCATAACAAATAGTCAACCCTGCAAGATAACCACCCGCTTTCAACGGTGCTTGTGATGCCGCTCCACGACTAAAGCCGGACATCGGCAGCCCCATAAAATTCAATGCTTCACTGATCCATTTCTGAAATGGAATAAATTCCCCGAAAGGCACAAGATGACGTTTACGATAAAACCCTCGTTCTGTACCCAACCCTAAAATGCCATTATAATATTCTCCGGTCGACTCGCTACGATAGGGAATTCCAACCAGCATATCAGTACCACTTTTTTGCGCCTGCCGCTCCAGGCCATCAATAATCTCAGGTACTTGATGATAAAAAACCGAAATTGCTGTTTCCGGCCAGATAATCACATCTGTACCCCAATACGGCTGGGTCTGTTGCAGATAACTATTAATAATTTCTTCTCTGAATACAGGGTCCCATTTTTTTACTTGATCAACATTACCTTGCACCAGTGCAACACTGAAAGGTTTGCCTTCGGGTTCTGTCCATCGAATATCGTTTAACATGTAACCACCGAACCAGAATGCACTGACTGCCACGATAGTCATAAAACGTTTTTTCATCTCAGCATCAAACACATAAACCAGACCCGCAGCCGATAACGCCACCAACCAGCTCATGCCATACTCGCCAATGATTGGCGCAAAACCCATCAACGGCCACTCGACCTGACTCACACCCATGTTCAACCAGGGGAACCCGGTAAAAAACCAGCTACGGACCCACTCCATCAATACCCAGAACAAAGGAAACACTAACCATAGACGTATTGCAGAATTGACTTTGAAATACCGCAATGACAACCAGCCAGTCAAAGCAGGAAACAACCCCAGGAACATGGCAAATAACAATGTCATTAATGCAGAAATAGCCGTGGGAATGTAACCGTAATCATGCATACTGAAATAAACCCAGTAAACACCACCGAGAAATATGGCCGTGCCAAAACACCAGCCATACCACCATGCTTGCCTGGGATTACAGTGCTGCCATCGATGAAACAACACAGCGAGAAAAATAACGACAACTGGCCCCAGAGAAATGGGCGAAAACGCCAATGAAACCAGTAAGCCGGATAAAAATACAGAAGTAATCTGTAAAAAAACGGACTGCTGAATCTTTAAAGACATGAATTATCCCGATTTTTCTGTATTGGATATTTCCGCAGATACATTCTCATCAAGGGTTACTTCCAGCAAATAAATACGACGGTTATCTGAACGCAAAATACGAAACAACATGCTACCAATACTCACCACTTCATCTCGTTTAGGCATATGCCCGATGGCCTTGAGGACAACACCCCCGATTGTATCAAACTCATCATCACTGAAATCTGTTTTAAAGAACTCATTAAAATCTTCAATATCGGTTAATGCTTTTACAATGTAATGGGTCTCGTCATGCTGCAATATCGACTGCCCTTCATCGACGTCATGCTCATCTTCAATTTCACCTACAATTTGTTCGAGCACATCTTCGATGGTCACCATGCCTGCAATACCGCCGTATTCATCCACGACAATGGCAAGGTGATTATGGCTGGAACGAAACTCTTTCAGTAAAACGTTGAGTCGCTTGCTTTCGGGTACAAATATAGGAGAACGTAAAATATCCCGCACATAAAAGTTATCTGAACCTGGCTGACAATATCGCAACATATCCTTGGCCAGAACGATGCCAACAACATCATCCCTCCCTTCACCAATAACCGGAAAACGGGAATGTCCACTTTCAACAATATCAGCCAACATTTCTTCATGTGACTGATCACGTGATAACACGGTCATTTGCGAACGCGGGATCATAATATCCCGCACCTGCATCTCGGAAACCTGCAGCACGCCTTCCATCATGCCGAGAGAATCAGCATCCAGCAGTGCGCGCTTTTCAGCGTCGCGCAGTATTTTCAGTAATTCTTCACGATCCTTCGGGTCGACTTGCATTACCTGGGTTAAACGTTCTAACCAGGATCTCCCATCAGGATCGTTGGTACTCGGCGTGTCCTCACTCATAACTTTTTCTCTTGCTCCAAAATAATTAATAGGGTGCGTTATAACCCATGGCAGTCAGAATCTCTGTTTCCAGTAATTCCATTTCCTCTGCCTGCTCATCTGTCTGATGATCATAACCCAGTAAATGCAAACTGCCATGTACTGACATATGCGCCCAATGTGCTTCGTTTGTCTTGCCCTGTTCGCTGGCTTCGCGTTCTATCACCGGGGCGCATATCACCAGATCGCCCAACAAATTCATGTCCACATCCGTCGGTGCCTCAAACGGAAATGACAATACATTCGTTGATCCGGTTTTGTGTCGATAAGTCTGGTTCAACCCGGCACTTTCTGCCTCATCCACCAGACGCACCACAACTTCTGCATTGTCTTTTTTACCTTTCAATGCCTTCTCTATCCATCGAACAAAATCTGCCTCGACTGGTAACCCTGTGCATTCAGTTGCTACCTGCATTTCCACGTCAATTGCCATCGCTAATCCTGATTAGCGTGCTTGTCATAGGCATTCACAATTTTTTGCACTAACGGGTGGCGCACCACATCACGTGATGTGAAAAAATTAAAACTGATACCATCAACATCATTCAAGACTTTGGTGACATGGCGTAACCCGGACTGACTATTACTCGGTAAATCTGTTTGGGTAATATCCCCTGTCACAACAGCCGTCGAACCAAAACCGATACGGGTTAAAAACATTTTCATTTGTTCAATGGTCGTGTTTTGCGCTTCATCAAGAATAATAAAAGATTCATTCAATGTACGCCCACGCATAAAAGCAAGGGGCGCTACTTCAATAATGTGTTGTTCTATTAATTTGCTTACCCTGTCAAAACCGATCATTTCATATAAGGCGTCATACAGCGGGCGTAAATAAGGGTCAATTTTCTGAGCAAGATCACCCGGTAAAAAACCAAGACGTTCTCCAGCCTCTACGGCCGGGCGCACCAATACGATTCGACGGACATCTTCCTGCTCCAGTGCATTAACAGCACAGGCAACTGCCAGATAAGTTTTACCCGTACCCGCAGGCCCTATACCAAAATTAATATCATGTGTGAGTATGTTGGATAAATAACTTCTCTGGTTCGGGCCACGGCCACGAATGAGACTTTTTCGCGTGCTGATAATTATCTCGGCGTCACCCGCTGGAGTGACTACTTCTTCAAGCACATGCTCAAGACCCGACTCTTGCAAATAAAGGTGAATAGACTCGGGAGACAGCATTTCTTTTTCAGTCGCTGTATATAATTTTTTCAACAACCGAAAAGCTGCGCGTGTTGACTGCTCTTCACCAATCACCTGAAACAGGTTTCCACGGTTACTGATCTCGACACCTAAACGACGCTCAATGTGACGCAAGTGCTCGTCAAATTGACCGCACAAGTTAGCCAGCCGACTATTGTCAGCAGGTTCAAGGGATATATCCATACTAAAAGGGAGATCGCTCAAGATAAATTAAAGACTCAGTAAGGTAGTCATCAGCAGATGAAGGAGGGGTATAGCCATTGTTGTATTAAATGTTTCATATAATAGTAATTATGGTTTAAACGGAGTTATCTGGCAAGTTTGCAAAAAATCAGTTATTTCAATAGCTTCAAATAACTTATGCCGACTCTACTGCGTCCATGTCCAGCATTTCTCCTTTAAGTGAATTAGGTCTGGCCTCGGTGATTCTCACGTCTACAAACTGACCTTGCAGATTTTCTGTGCCAACAAAATTGACGACCCGGTTATTTTCAGTGCGTCCAGCCATTTCCCGTGGGTCTTTTCGTGAATGGCGTTCAACCAATATACGTTGCACAGTACCAATCATAGACTGACTAACAGCATCAGACATTTCAGTTATGCGCGTCTTCAAAGTTGCCAGGCGTTGTTTTTTTATCTCCAAAGAAACATCGTCCTGCAAATCTGCAGCCGGGGTGCCGGGACGCGCACTAAAAATAAAACTAAACGAAAAATCAAAACCCACTTCTTCAATCAGGTCCATTGTTGCCTGAAAATCACCCTCGGTTTCACCTGGGAATCCGATAATAAAATCAGAAGATAAACTCAGGTTGGGGCGTATTTCACGCAGTCGTCTGATCTTGTCTTTATATTCTGCTGCAGTGTGTCCACGCTTCATCATTGACAGCACATCGTTCGACCCACTTTGAATTGGCAAATGCAAATGACTAACCAGTTCCGGCACCTCGGCATAAGCCTCGATAAGACTATCAGAAAATTCAACCGGGTGAGAAGTCGTATAACGAATACGATCTATCCCTTCAATGGCTGCAACATAATTAATTAACAATGCCAGATCCGCTAACTCGCCATCATCCATCAAACCGCGGTAAGCATTAACATTCTGCCCGAGTAAATTTACTTCGCGCACGCCTTGTTCAGCTAGTGCAGCAACCTCGGCAATAACATCATCCATTGGCCGACTGACTTCTTCGCCACGCGTATACGGAACAACACAAAAAGTACAATACTTGCTACAACCTTCCATGATCGACACAAATGCGCTGGGGCCATCTGCTTTCGGCGTTGGTAAACAATCAAATTTTTCAATTTCAGGGAAACTGATATCCATTACTGTCTTGTGTTTGCTTCTTGCTTCGTTCAGCATTTCAGGTAATCGATGCAATGTCTGTGGACCAAAAATCATATCGACATAGGGGGCACGCTTTCGCACCACGTCACCTTCCTGGCTAGCAACACAGCCACCGACACCAATAATAATGTCCGGGCGCTTTAATTTTATTTCTCGCCACATACCCAATTGTGAAAATACTTTTTCCTGTGCTTTCTCACGGATAGAGCAGGTATTCAATAGCAGCACGTCTGCAAGGTCGGGGATAGGGGTGATTTCCAGGCCATGGGATTCCCTGAGTACATCCGCCATTTTATTGGAATCGTATTCGTTCATCTGACAACCGTATGTCTTGATGTAGATCTTGCCTGGCATTGTGGTCTCGCTTTATCGGGAGGCGTAAGATACTACTTTTTATGGAAAAGTGCTATTTTTGCCTGTGTTTTTAACAATAACCCCTGTTTTTTCATTGCATTAGAGAAGTTGTGGTATTTGTTTGGCTTTATGTGATGGGTGTTTTTGTGAATATTTGTGATGGTGATATTTGACTATGATTTTTCAGGCTGGATTAAGGGAAGGTTAGTATAAAAGGACAAAGCCCATTATGAGCATGCTAGAGCACGCCCCCGGTTTGTGGGAGCGATCCTTGATCGCGATTCTTTTGATAAGTTTTCTGGTGTTTGAGCAGGTTTCCTGTTGTTTGGATAGGTAGCTTAGTGTGAAGGGCCGGGGCTCGTCCCGTCAGCCGAGTCACTTTTCTTTGCTTGCCCAAAGAAAAGTAACCCAAAGAAAGGGCCCCCCGATAACTACGCCGGCTGAAGCCGGTTCCCTGCGCGCAGGATATTGGCGAGGGGGTTGTCGAAGCCACATCCCTGTGGCTGCGACAACGCGTGCCATCCG
>JAADHQ010000087.1 GCA_013151795.1 Gammaproteobacteria bacterium
TGTCTAAAAAATTATTCATGTTCAACTTCCAGAATAACACCCCGTACACCACTGACTTTGACCTTGGTGCCTGCCTGGCAATCCTCACCTACTATTTTCCAGGTGGAGTCATCCACGGCTATTTTACCATCACCATTTACGATTGGCTCTTCCAGTGTGAATACCCGCCCTACATATTGCTGGCCACGCTGGTTTAGTGTGGGATGATCTGTCTCCTTCAGCGTTCGCCTGCCTATTTTCACCCAGGCGAAAATAGAAACAATTGAAAAAGCGGCAAACCACATCAACTGATACTGCCAGTCCAGATCAGGCATTATCCAGAGCAGAATACCTGTGGCACCTGCCGCAAGGCCGATCCAGAGAAAAAATGCACCGGGGGCAAAAAATTCGAATATCAGCAGGATAAGCCCGAGCACAAACCAGTGCCAGAAAACGACTTGTTCCATCATGGCTTATGCCCCGCTTTGCTTGGACATGGCTGATTTTGCGAGTTCGGTGATACCACCGATCGCGCCAATGACACTGGATGCCTCCAGCGGCATGAATATCAATTTTGAATTATCGGCGGAGGCGATGTCTTTAAGTGAATCGATATATTTTGTCGCGACAAAGTAGTTGATTGCATTGATATCACCCTTGCCAATCGCGACCGATACTACGTCGGTTGCTTTTGCCTCGGCCTCTGCCAACCTTTCCCGTGCTTCGGCATCACGAAAAGCGGCTTCTTTACGGCCTTCTGCCTCAAGCACTATGGCTTGTTTTTCACCCTCTGCGCGCAGAATTTCACCTTGACGTTCACCTTCTGCTTCAAGAATGGTGGCGCGTTTGTCTCGCTCTGCTTTCATCTGGCGGGCCATGGCATCGACCAGATCACGAGGAGGAGTGATATCCTTGATTTCGATGCGGGCTACTTTAATTCCCCAGGGCGTTGTTGCATCATCCACGACGTTTAACAATTCATTATTAATCTGATCACGTTTTGATAACAACTCATCCAGATCCATCGAGCCCATCACGGTACGCAGGTTTGTCATTGTCAGGTTCAGTATGGCCAGCTCAAGATTGTTGACTTCATAGGCTGCCTTGGCCGCATCCATTATCTGAAAAAATACGACACCATCCACGCGCACCATGGCGTTATCTCTGGTGATAACCTCTTGTGATGGCACATCCATTACACGCTCCATCATGTTCAGCTCGGAACCGATCTGATCCATCATCGGAATAATAATATGCAAACCCGGACGCAGGGTTTTGGTATAACGACCAAAGCGCTCAACCGTGTACTCGTTGCCCTGGGGCACCGTTTTGAAGCTCATGAATACCAGTATAATTGCAAAGATCAGCAGACCTATCGCAAATATAGAAAACCCGTCTAATGAAATACCCATACACTTTTCTCCCTGTTTTACGTTATTCTTGGTCTGATTTTAATTCTCATGCTAATCGGACATAATTATTTATGTTCAAGCAAGAATGCCATGCAAGGCTTGCAATGACTAATGATATTGGGCCAAAACTAGTGAATTTCAATATACTATGAAACTAACTCAGAATAACATTGATAATACAATCAGTTACATAACACCTCCGAAGAAGCTATTGCACTCGGCTGGCAAGGCAATTGCCGATTTCGAGATGATAAAAGAGGGGGATCGCATCCTTCTCGGGCTTTCTGGTGGCAAGGATTCATTATCATTACTGCATATATTATTACACCTTCAGGCTGTTGCGCCGGTGAAGTTCGATATTGCCGCTATAACCGTTGACCCAATGTCAGACAGTTTTGATCCCTCACCGTTAAAACCTTATGTTGCAAGCCTGGGTATCCCGTATTTTTTTGAAAGCCAGCCCATTATGGATCTGGGCAAGGAACATATGGATCGTGACTCATACTGTTCATGGTGCGCACGCATGAAACGCGGCATTATGTACACAACAGCCCGGCGAGAGGGTTACAAGGTTCTGGCGCTGGCGCAACACCTGGATGATCTGGCGGAGAGTTTTCTGATGTCTGCTTTCCATGGCGGGCAATTACGGACGATGAAAGCACACTACACTATTGATAAGGGCGACATTCGCGTAATACGGCCACTGGTGTACACACGTGAACCCCAGACTGCTGAATTTGCAACACAGGCGGGATTACCCGTTATTGCGGAAAATTGTCCGGCATGTTTCTCCATGCCCACCCAGCGACAACACATGAAAGAGCTTTTAAGGAGCGAGGAAAAACACAATAAGGCGATTTATAGCAGCATTTTAACTGCAATTATGCCACTAACATCCAAAAATAACGAATAAATGAACTTATTTTTACATTTATTGCCTTAAATATAGTAAATAATGACAAATAATTATAATTAACCATAAAATATTAAAAAGTGGTTAATTATTCATATAAAAAGCGATATTAATAATGAAAGTGGTAAATATAAGAACATTTGACACCATAATTGATGCTAATATCAGTATGGGACGACTAAAGGCAGAAGGAATAGACTGCTGGCTGGCTGACGAGCATATCATCCAGTTAGATATGCTTTATATCCCTGCCATTGGCGGCATCAAGCTGCAAGTGTCTCCAGAGGTCGCGGACAAGGCCACCGCTATTCTTGATACTGACTATTCTGATCTTGAATTAGACGATAAGGACTGGCAATAGTCCCATGCGCTATTATCTTGCCCGTGCCAGCCTGACTTTTTTTGCACTATTACCATTACCTGTCAACCATGCGATTGGACACATTATTGGCTTGTTGTTTTACTTCATCCCGAATAGCGCCAAACGTATTACATTAATCAATCTTTCACTTTGCCTGCCCGAATTGAGCAACCGGCAACGCCAGCAGTTAACCAAAAGATCGTTAATCGAAACAGGGAAATCAATCACGGAAATGGGCCCAGCCTGGTTATGGAATGCTGACAAGTTACTGGACAAGATTATTCATATCGAAAACGAACATGTTATGCGCGATGCGATTGCTAAAAAAAACGGCGTTATTATTATGGCCCCCCATCTGGGATGCTGGGAAATTATCGGCCTTTACGTCACCAGTCTGTTACCAACGACATCGCTTTACCGCCCGCCTAAAATGCAAGCCATCGGGAACATGATAACAACAGCACGACAACGCACCGGCGCTACGCTGGTTCCTACTGATACCGGTGGTGTTAAGTCTATCCTTTCTGCGTTATCAAAGCAGGAATGCGTCTGTATTCTACCCGACCAGGACCCGGGAAATCAGGGCGGAATTTTTGCACCATTTTTCGGACAAGAGACCAACACCATGAAACTGATACCAAGGTTGGCACAAAAAACCGGGGCGGCAGTGGTTTTAACAGTTGCCAAACGTGCACGCTTCGGACGAGGTTATACGCTTTGTTATCACAAGGTTGACGAAGGGATCTATTCAAAAGATTTACTGGAATCAGCTACTGCGATGAATAATTCAATTGAAAAATATGTGCGCGAAACCCCGGAACAATATCAATGGAGTTACAAACGTTTCAAGCGACCGAAAGATGGGAAAAAGTCACCTTATCAAAAAAGTTAACCCGTATTCTTGTCAGCAATATAAGCTTTAATAACGGTAGCCGGATATTATACTCATGGCAATGATGCCCGGCAAAAAACTGACCAGTGATTCTACCCATACCAGGCCACTGCGAACCTTGAAAAAAACATGTTTCAAAATCCTGTACATTAACAGCCCAATGGATACTGTCACCACGCTACCCGCAACATCCGTGTAAGCTGCCGGTTCTGTCAGGCTGCTTAGCACCAACAGCAATACCGATACGACAAACCATGATTGATATAATCTCGAATAAAAATGTAAATCCAATTTCGAAGCCTGCTGCAAATAAAGTCTGTTTGATAATCAGGTAATCGACCATGAGGTTGAATTCTTTAATTCCTCAACCTGTACTGTCTGGCGGATACCCCTGCCAGGAAGACATAATAATGATCAGGTGATATAATCAAACACTGTTAGTTTCGAAAAACATCGTTTATACCGTTCAGGGGGAATAATGCGAAGCATTACTGCACAAGGAATTTTTGTCCGCTTTATTATTGCCGTTGTTCTGGTTTTTAGTACCTATAACCCGGAAGGCTATTCCTATTACGACTGGTTTATGAAAAACCCGGCTGAACTGGATCCGCTAAAGATACTTGTCGGGATTGTACTTTTGATTATCTGGGTTATATACCTTCGCGCAACAATACGTTCACTGGGTATCATCGGCCTCATTCTGGCTATTGCATTTTTCGGCACACTTGTCTGGCTGATTATAGACCGGGGCATTATCCCGGCAGACAGTATTCGCGCTGTTTCTTATCTCATTTTGATTGTCTTCTGTGCCATCCTCGCTACGGGTATATCCTGGTCGCACATTCGCAGACGTATCAGCGGGCAAGTCGATGTAGATGAAATTGAAGGTGATCACTAATCAACTCAAACAATAAATATTTTGAGTTTGCTTTCCCTGCACAAAACTTATACAACGTTAATGCAAGTTAACATCAGGGATTTTATCTTTTGTCCCTGATTAAATTAACTTCTCATTGTTTGCGAACAATTCTTCAGCAATTCCTTTAAAATTGATGGCAAATTTATTCTGAAGACTATCTACGTTTGACCGTAATAATTCCCGGTCAAATTCATGTAGCGCTTTTTTGAATGCAAGCACAATTAAATTACTGTGATCTTCTACTGAGAGAAACATCACATGCTGATTAAATACCTTACGAATTTTTGTTAATATCAGCACGGCCTCCTGTTCGTCTTTTACTGCCAGGTTAGCCGCAAGGATTCCATCATCTGACAATTGCTTATAACATTGCTGGTATAAAGCCTCTTCATACAGACAATCGGGCAACGCCTTGTCGCCGTATACATCCAGAACAACAAGATCGTACGGTTTATTGTTATCCATCTGCCAATGGCAGATGTCTGCATTAATAATATCGATCTGTATATTATCGGGGTTAAAATGGGCCTGAAAAACCTTGATAATATCCTGATTTTTTTCAAGTGCTGTTAATCGTGCTTGCGGCAAACAATGATTTAAATACCGCGCCAACTCTCCACCGCCCAGACCAATTAAAAAAATATTTTCAGGATCTTGCTTGAATAACAGGGCGGATAACAAACCCGGGTAATACGGTAAAACCAGTTGCCAGTTAGCCGATAATCTCATTGCGCTTTGAATACAATTATTTTTTGTCTGTATCCATCGATATTTTGAGTCATCCAGTACTTTTAACCCGGTGATGTCAGACGGCGTTTCATACAGGATAGTTGCATCACTTGCATTTCTTATAAAGTACATCCCGTCTACAAGTGAATTCATCATGTTTATTCGTCCGCGGTAAATAATTCTTTTTTAAGTCGATACAATGACGAGATATCTTCATCGCCATAACCTGCAGCCATCAAACGCTGATAATGTATCAGCGTCATTTCAACAATGGGCAGGCCTTTGTCGCCTTCTGCCAACTCCGCCATCATTTGTTTGCAGAGCGTCAGGTCTTTATGATGCAATGCCAGTTTAAACCCAACATCAAACTTACCATCAATCATGGTTTGACCACGATGATCCAGAAACCAGTTTGCAGCTGCACCTCCTCCGACTACATCAATGACTTTTTTCATATCAAGCTGCATGGCTTCACCGAATGCCAGGGCTTCACTTACTGCCTGGTTTATACCTGCAGCCATGATCTGATTAACCGCTTTGGTCGCCTGACCTTTGCCGGACTCTCCCATATAAACAACACTGGAGGCCATTATTTTCAGTATGGGTAAAACTTTTTTCAAGCCTTCCTCTTCACCACCCACCATTATAACCAGGCTTGCTTTTTTCGCGCCTTCTACACCGCCGGACACGGGCGCATCCAGAAATGTTACCTGCATGCCTTTTAATTCTTCGGCGATCAATTTGCTGGTGCTTGCGCTAACTGTAGAATGATCAACAATAATGGAACCCGGCTTTAATACAGGCTTTATCTTATTAATAATATCATTGAGGTCTTTGTCTGCGGTGATACAGATAAAAACAAGATCGCAGGTGCTCGCCAGCGCCTCTGGATCTTGCGCCTGAATAACATCAAACTCTTTTACAAAATCGCCTGCCTTTTCTGCACTCCGGTTCCAGATGACATTTAATTTTCCGGCGTTTGCCAGATTGGCTGCCATCGGCCTTCCCATTGCGCCCAGACCAATCCAGCCAATATTCATTTTATTTCCCATGTTCATTATTCCAACGCAGATTATTATTCAAAACAAGTATATCCCCGTAAACCTGCTACCAGCTCTGCTGCCAAAGCTACCAATTCAATTTTCTGACTCCCGCCCTTCATAAACAAACCTGCCAGATATTATGACAATGAATTATTGTCATAAGACAGTCACTTTACAAGCTTATTTGTCTTTTATC
>JAADHQ010000163.1 GCA_013151795.1 Gammaproteobacteria bacterium
AGGCACCCCTCATTGAAAATGAGGGGCAAGTCGTCGGGTGCCCTTTCTTTTGGGTTCTTTTCTTTGGGCAAGCAAAGAAAAGAACCACGGCTGACGGGACGGGCCCCGGCCCTTTATACTAAACTACCTATCCAGATAGCAGGAAACATATCCAGACCCAGCAATACCCTTCACTCACCTATCCAAACAACAGAAAACCTATAAAACCAACAAAACCCCTCCCCACCCTTTACGTCACCCCTCCCTGCAAGTAAAATCCCCCCTTATCAAAAAAAGCCCAAACCCATGCCCTGGATCCAACTCACCCTGCAAACAGACTCAAAACAATTCGAACAAATCGAAGACGCCATGATGACTGCCGGAGCACTATCCGTAACCGCATCAGACAATGCCGACCAACCCATACTCGAACCTGCCCCCGGCGAAACCCCCATCTGGGACAAGGTCTGCGTTACCGGCTTGTTTGAAGAAGATACTGATATAGATACAGCAATATCCACCATCAAACACTCGCTGGGTGTGAACGATCTTCCGACACTACAAAAAAGCATACTCGAAGATCAGGAATGGACACGTGCATGGATGGAACATTTCAAACCCATGCCATTTGGCAAACGCCTGTGGGTTTGCCCGGATGGATTTACTCCACCTGAACCGGAAGCCATTAATATGCGCCTTGACCCTGGCCTTGCATTTGGTACAGGTACGCACCCAACCACGGCATTGTGTCTGGAATGGCTGGATAGCCAGGCATTAGAAAACACCCGCGTACTTGATTATGGTTGTGGCTCAGGGATTCTCGCCATTGCTGCTTTGTTACTCGGCGCCCGGTCAGCTTACTGTGTAGATAATGACCCGCAGGCACTGACAGCAACAATAGATAATGCTGTTAAAAATGAAGTCGAAACACAAGTAAAAACAGGCCTGCCGGATGATTTACCAGCCATGCAAGCCGATATTTGCGTTGCCAATATCCTTGCGGGGCCTTTAAAATTACTGGCGCCAACATTGGCTCAACACACTCGACCCGGCGGCAAGTTAATATTATCAGGCATACTTCACGATCAGGCAGAGGACGTCAGACAACATTATCAGCAATGGTTTGACATGAGCAAAGCCGTTTTCAAGGAAGACTGGACACGTTTACAGGGGGTCAGAAAATAATTTTCTGTTATACCTTTATGCAAAAAATGTTTACGTTTCACAAACAGCTCTGGTAATCTGATCATCATGCATACCACTTGCCCAGAATGCTCTAGCGTCTTCAGGATCACTGCAGAACAACTCAACATGGCCCGCGGCCAGGTGCGCTGCGGATTCTGCGACATTGTTTTTGATGCACTCGGGGCACTGGAAGAAGACTGGAAAGAAAACCTCTCCGAACATGGCGAAACGACCGATCATGAACTCGTTTTTACTGATGGGGACATTGAGGAATTCAATAAAATACCAGAAGGCTCGGTTAACCCGCCTGAGGTTTATGAAGAAGATGATTTTCCTCTGGAAGAAATCATTGCTCAAACAGAACAGCAACCACAAAAAGAAAAATCATCAACTGATAACGCTGAGGAGGAACCCTCCGCCCTGGCTGAATTATTCAGTCAATCTCCTCCAACATTCCCGTACCATCAGGAATCTGGAGCCAACCCTGATATCGAGAAACTAACAGATAATTTATCTGTTGAACCAGACAATAACCCTGTCATAGCCAAAGACGATGATCTTGATATGGCAAACGATATCAAGCTTGAGGAAGCACCCGGTGTTTTACGTGATGAACTGAAAATGGTCATAACAGGCAACCCGGAAAACAAAACGGCCTTATGGGTAGCGGGCATTGTGTTACTCACACTGGTATTTGCCTTGCAGGTTATTTATGCCAAGCGGGAAGATATTGCCAAACAGGAAGAATTTCGCGGCCTGATGCTCAGTATGTGCGAGGTTCTACCTTGTGAGATCCCGATGCGTAACGATGCACTCAAAGGTATCAATACCATGGTGATACAAAGTCATGCTATCGATAGCATAAAAGGCAAACCAGACCAACTTCGTATCAGTGCGATTTTCAGCAACACCGCCAGTTATACGCAGGCCTACCCGGTACTGTCTATCAAGCTCTCTGATAGTGGCGACAACATCTCTGCCATGCGCCGATTTAAACCTGATGAATATCTTGCCAAACATATCAACGTAGATTCGGGCTTGCCTGCAAAAACTGCAGTAGAAGTTATTATAGATATCGTAAAACCACGAACGCCTGTGAGTTCTTACCAGTTCGGATTTTATTAACACAATACTTACAAATCAATACCTGATAACACAAGAATAAACAAATAACATCAACATGCATTTTGTCAAGCATTTCTAACTAACTGATATATTAAAATAAAAAAATTTAACTTTATTGCCACTACAAATAACGGTATTATTTCCGACCCTGTTTTCATATTCAGGCAAAATCTTTCAGTCACCAAACAAGGTTGTGTACATACTTAATTTTACAAGATGAAAATCGGTAATTACATTCTAAAAAATAATCTTGTGCTCGCACCCATGGCCGGTGTGACCGACCAACCTTTCCGACAACTGTGTCGCGAACTAGGTGCAGGTATGGCCGTCTCCGAAATGGTATCTTCTAACAGCCTGTTATGGGGTAGTGAAAAAACCAGACGACGTGCCAACCATGATGGTGAAAGTGAACCCAAGTCTGTCCAGATTGCAGGAGCCGACCCCACAATGATGGGCGAAGCTGCCAAATACAATGCCGATAATGGCGCACAGATTATTGACATCAATATGGGCTGCCCGGCAAAAAAAGTTTGCAAGGTCATGGCAGGCTCTGCCCTCCTGCAAAATGAAACACTGGTTGGCGAAATCCTTGAGGCCGTTGTCGGTGCAGTTGATATCCCGGTAACCCTGAAAATCCGCACAGGCTGGGACAAGGAAAACCGCAACGCGCTGAATATCGCCCGTATCGCACAGGAATCCGGTATTCAGGCATTGTCTATCCACGGCCGAACACGTGCCTGCCATTATAAAGGTGATGCAGAATACGACACCATTCGTGATGTCAAACAATCCGTCCAGATCCCGGTGATTGCCAATGGTGATATCACCACGCCCGAAAAAGCCCGGCACGTACTCGAATATACTGGTGCCGATGCTGTCATGATCGGCCGGGCTGCACAGGGCCGTCCATGGATTTTCCGTGAAATTGAATACTTTCTTGCAACCGGCGAAAAGCTGGCTGAGCCTGCTGTCACTGAAATTCGCGACATCATGCTTGGACATCTGGATAACCTCTACCATTTCTATGGTGAGTTCACGGGTGTTCGCGTTGCACGTAAACATATCTCCTGGTACAGCAAACGACAACCCGGCGGTGCCAGTTTCAGAAATGCCGTAAATAGAGTTGATACAATAAAACAACAATTAGCCATGACTCATGAGTTTTTCGAGAAATTGGCAGCAAAAGAGGAGCTGGCTGCATGAGCATGACCGGAATTCAGGAATCATCAGAAAAAAGAACTGAACAATACATAGACATTAATCGATTAAGCCTGTCCAAACAGGTTAAAGCGGCGATGAAAATTTATTTCGAAGATCTGGAAGGTCACGTACCAAATGACCTTTACCGCATGGTCATCAATGAAGTTGAAAAACCTTTGCTTGAAAGCGTTATGAAGGAAGTTCGTGGCAACCAGACACGCGCAGCCGAAATGCTTGGACTGAACCGCAGCACATTACGAAAAAAACTTCAGCAACATAATTTATAGACTTTAAATATTCTGATACACGCACACTGGCGTGTATCTCTCACCACACTCCAGTTTTACGAGGTTGACTATGAGCCGTATCCAACGCGCCCTGATCAGTGTTTCTGATAAAACGGGCATTGTCGAATTTGCACGCCAACTACAAACAATGAATATCGAGATCCTCTCGACAGGCGGCACTGCCAAACTGTTAGCCGACAATGATATTGCTGTTACCGAGGTTTCAGATTACACAGGTTTCCCGGAAATGATGGATGGCCGGGTAAAAACATTACACCCGAAAATTCATGGCGGTTTACTGGGTCGTCGTGGCACCGATGATCAGGTTATGCAGGAACATGATATCCCGCCAATTGATATGGTTGTTGTTAATCTCTACCCGTTTGAACAAACCATTGCCAAACCCGATTGTGATCTGCCATTAGCAATAGAAAATATTGATATAGGTGGCCCGACAATGCTGCGTGCGGCCGCAAAAAACCATCCATCTGTCACCGTCATTGTCGATGCAGACGACTATCAGCGCACACTCGAAGAGATGCAGAATAATAATGGTGCGGTTACCGATGCCATGCGATTCAACCTCGCAATTAAAGTATACGAACATACCGCCCACTACGATGGGGCTATCGCCAACTATCTTGGCAAGTATAAAGAAGATGGCTCGCAAGGTAATTTCCCGCGCACGTTTAACAGCCAGTATATTAAAACCCAGGAAATGCGATACGGCGAAAACCCGCACCAGCAGGCTGCCTTTTATCGTGAGCATGCACCCGCCGAGGCCTCCATTGCCACCGCCAGCCAGATTCAGGGCAAGGAACTGTCATACAATAATATTGCCGATACGGATGCTGCGCTCGAATGCGTCAAGCAGTTTGATGTCCCTGCCTGTGTCATCGTCAAACACGCCAACCCTTGCGGGGTTGCCATTGGTGCCAATATTCTGGAAGCCTATGAACGCGCTTACCTCACTGACCCCACCTCGGCATTTGGCGGGATCATTGCCTTTAACCAGCCACTGGATGCTGCAACTGCCAAATCAATTGTTGACCGGCAATTTGTCGAAGTAATTATTGCGCCATCAGTGGAAGATGCGGCTTTGCCTGTGCTCGCAGCCAAAAAGAATGTGCGCGTACTGACTTGCGGCCAGTGGGACAAGGAACGCACTGCAGACTTTGATTTCAAACGTGTCAATGGCGGCCTGCTGGTTCAGGACCGTGACCTGGGCATGGTCAGCCAGTCCGACCTCAAGGTGGTCACTAAACGCGCACCCGATGACCAGCAAATGCAAGACCTGCTATTCGCCTGGAAGATCGCCAAGTTCGTAAAATCCAACGCGATTGTGTATTGCAAGGATGGCATGACCATTGGTGTTGGTGCAGGCCAGATGAGTCGCGTATACAGTGCCCGCATAGCCGCTATTAAAGCTGCTGATGCTGAACTGGAAGTAAAAGGATCGGTTATGGCATCTGACGCATTTTTTCCTTTCCGTGACGGACTCGACTCTGCTGCCGAAGTGGGAATTAGTGCTGTTATCCAGCCCGGTGGCTCCATGCGTGACAATGAAGTAATTGAAGCGGCAGATGAACACGGTATTGCTATGGTGTTCACGGGTATGCGTCATTTCAGGCACTAGTATCCAGTTGCGAGTAGCTAGTGGCTATGTGGTTTCCGTACAAATACACAGAAGCCGGAACACTCACAGATAATGATTTTATTAAGGCCATATAAATGAATGTATTAATAATCGGCAGTGGCGGACGTGAACATGCGCTGGCATGGAAAGTGGCGCAACCCAGTTCTATTGAAACGGTTTTTGTAACACCGGGTAATGCAGGGACTGCACTCGAACCCAAGCTGAAAAATATCGATATTGCAGTTGATGATCTGGAGCAACTGGCTTCGTTCGCTACAGACAATAATATCGGCCTCACGATTGTTGGACCGGAAGTGCCGCTGGTTGCCGGTATTGTTGATTTTTTTCAAAAACAGAACTTGCCTGTCTTCGGCCCTACTCAAGCTTCTGCCCAACTGGAAGGCTCAAAAACATTCAGCAAAGACTTTCTTGCGCGCCATAATATTCCTACCGCTGCATACGAAACATTCACCGAAATAGAGCCGGCCATTGCGTACGTTAAGAAAATGGGTGCGCCCATTGTTGTGAAGGCCGATGGTCTGGCTGCTGGCAAAGGTGTTATCGTCGCCCAGACAGAACAACAAGCCTGTGATGCCATCAAAGACATGCTCGCAGGCAATGCGTTTGGTGAAGCAGGACACCGCGTGGTAGTTGAAGAATTCCTTCAGGGTGAAGAGGCCAGCTTTATTGTTATGGCCGATGGTGAGCACATTCTGCCTCTGGCAACCTCACAAGACCACAAGGCGCGTGACGAAGGTGACAAGGGCCCGAATACCGGTGGAATGGGCGCCTACTCCCCTGCCCCTGCTGTGACCCCTGAGATGCACCTGCAAATTATGTCCGAAGTCATTGAACCAACAATCAGAGGCATGGCATCCGAGGGAAACCCTTACACCGGTTTTCTCTACGCCGGTATTATGATCGCATCTGATGGAACGCCCAAAGTACTGGAATTTAATTGCCGCTTCGGCGACCCTGAAACCCAACCCATCATGATGCGCCTTAAATCAGACCTTGCTGGCCTTTG
>JAADHQ010000101.1 GCA_013151795.1 Gammaproteobacteria bacterium
AAGGTCAGAATGGCCGTGATCGTTTATGGCAGTTTATGGAAAAAGAACACCCTGCTGATGCCGGTATCATTTATTGCCTGTCACGTAAAAAAGTTGAAGCAACTGCCGATTGGTTATGTAAAAAGGGGCGTAAGGCCCTACCCTATCATGCCGGGTTACCCGCCGAGGTACGCGAAAATAATCAACGCCGTTTCTTACGCGAAGAAGGTATTATTATTGTGGCTACCATCGCCTTTGGCATGGGGATAGATAAACCCGATGTACGTTTTGTCGCTCATTTAAGCTTACCTAAAAGCATTGAAGCCTATTATCAGGAAACCGGCCGCGCAGGTCGTGACGGCGCACCTGCCAACGCCTGGATGGCCTATGGCTTGCAAGATGTCATCAGTCTGAGACAAATGATGCAGGACTCAGATGCGGATGAACACTTCAAACGTATTTCACAACAAAAACTGGAATCGATGTTGGGGCTGTGTGAGCTAACCTCCTGCCGGCGACAAATCATTCTTGCCTATTTTGATGAAACCCTGCCCGAACCCTGTGGTAATTGCGATAGCTGCATCAACCCGCCTGAAACCTGGGATGGTACGGAAGCATCACAAAAAGCCTTATCGTGTGTCTATAGAACAGGTCAACGATTTGGTGTTAATTATATTATCGATGTGCTTACCGGCAAGGAAGATAGCAGAATACAACAGTACCATCATGACCAACTGAGCACTTTTGGCATAGGAAAAGACCTGAGCACCCCTGAGTGGCGGTCTATCTTCAGGCAACTCATATCACACGGATACCTGAATGCCGATGCAGAGTCCTTCGGAGCACTAAAACTAACTGAAAAATCACGCCCTCTACTCAGGGGTGAAACTGAACTACAACTCCGGAAATTAACCAAACCTGCCAAAAAGGAAAAAACCCGGTCTAAACGTACAGCTATAACCATTAGTCCGCAAAATGAAGACCTGTTCGAGGCCTTGCGTCTGCAACGAACAGAAATGGCACAGGATTATGGTGTTCCACCCTACATAATTTTTCATGACAGCACACTTCAGCAAATGGCATCTGACAGACCATGCAATCTGGATGAATTCAGTTTAATTTCGGGTGTTGGTGAGCAAAAGTTGAAAAAATATGGCGAGGAATTTATTAAAATAATAACCCAATACACTACATAAGAAATTAAAGCCCCTGGCTACCTGAAATATCCTTCTGCTTCTGCTTTTGATTTATATCAAAAAACAACAGAAATAATATTTTCCCTACAGATGGATAATTACATATATTTATTAATGTAATCATATATATAAATGCTATTCTTAATGTACTTTATATAAATATAAATACCAGGCAAGCCATCATGATCTTGAATAAAGTGCCGATACTTACCTATAGTCTATTTATTAAACGAGATCATAAATGTCCACCGATTCAAAACTCAAGGAAAGCAGGTTTGTTGCATTAGCAAGTATTGCAGCAGAACTTCATTCAGTTATGGCAGTAGCAAAAGGTGTTTCCCTTGCCGCCAAAAATGCCAAGTATATTTCTGCGCAGGCGGGCGAGAATGCGCTTGGCTTTCAACCAATCACCGATTTTATTGACGAAATTTCACAACAGGCTATAACCGGTGTAAACAGCATCAACGAAGCCGCTCTGAAATTATCAAAAATTGCAGTGTATGAACAGCGATCATGTAACGCTTACCAACGATTCAACCTGGTCTATACAAAACATAAAAATGCCAACCACATTAAAAGCCTGTCTGACACCATGATTCGTGTCGAAGACAAGATGGAAACGACGAGTAAAAAATACAAACACCGTTTAAATGAACTGGTCGAATTACTTGAATCCATGGATGAATGCATGCGCTCAGCACAATCCATTGCATCCGTTTCACGTATCGTCACTTCCAGTTCAAATGAATATCAAGCCAAACTGGAAATTGTCGCCAATAGTCTTGACGAGGCGGCTAAATTCATTAAAGAAAAGGTTTCAGGAAGCTATCATCACCTGAATCACATAAAAGCATATTCAAACGGATAGGAGAGTCAGGTGAAGTCAACAAAAATTTATGATAACGGACATCAATGGTTTATGTTTGGCCGTGACCCGGAAAAACCGGAAAGTATTATTGATACAAACCAGTACATGATCGTTACTGATGAGCGCGCCTTACTTATGGACCCTGGAGGCATTGAGGTTTTTGCACCCATGCTAGGTGCAATCTTACACCATGCTAATGTCGAACATATTACAGACTTATTTGCCTCGCATCAGGACCCTGATATTATCTCATCACTCGGTTTATGGGATCAGGCTCTGCCACACGCCAAACTTCACGCACCCTGGATATGGGAAAGTTTTCTACGCCATTTTGGCATGGAAAATATTCAATATGTTGGCATCCCAGATGAAGGAAGTGAGATAAATCTGGGAACCGTAAACCTTAAATTTATACCGGCGCATTATCTTCATGCCTCGGGCAACTATCATGTTTATGACCCTAAAGCCCGAATTTTAATGAGTGGAGATGTCGGTGCCGCACTTGAATCAGACCAGTCACCTATCTTTGTAGATGATTTTGAAGAGCATATTCCAAAAATGAAAATGTTTCACCAAAGATGGATGCCTTCAAACAGAGCCAAAAATGACTGGATAAAACGAGTTCGCGAACTGGAAATTGACTATCTTGCTCCTCAACATGGTCGTATTTTTAAAGGTGAGAATGTTACGAAGTTTCTGGACTGGTTTGAAGCCCTTGAAGTTGGTACTGCGATAGCATCATAGGTGGTCATTAGACCAAACAATATTTTCAAGCCTGGTTTATCTTTACCAATGGGTCGGACTGGCTTTCTGCCAGTCTGATTCCCAGCAATCCGGTATACTGTCTTCATTCAATAAACACCCTTGCTCTAAACACGGATATAACTCGCCATAATTTTTAACTGTCGTTCCATTTATCCGCCGATGAATATTATGGGGCTCCAGATCAGACAGTTTTTTAATGCCCCCTACTGCAATTAATTCAACCAGACTTTTTATCATCGCCTCATGATACTGGTGAACCCGTCTTGATTTGTCATTCACATCAAGTGCTTTATAACGAGATGGATTTTGAGTAGCAACACCCGTAGGACAAAGATCTGTATTACATACCCGTGACTGGACACAACCAATCGCAAACATCATCGCGCGTGCAATATTTACCGTATCAGCACCCAGCGCCATCAAACGTAACATATGAAAAGCAGATATGGCCTTGCCAGATGCAATCAGGCGAATTTTATTTCTCAGGCCAACACCTATCAATGTATTATTTACAAAAATAAGTCCGTCACGAAGTGGCATCCCGACTGAATTAGTCAATTCTATTGGCGCTGCACCCGTTCCACCTTCTCCACCGTCAATGGTGATAAAATCTGGTGTAATACCTGTTTTAATCATCGCCTTGCAAACAGACATAAACTCAAACTGATTTCCAACACAGAACTTGAAACCCACTGGTTTTCCACCTGATAATTTTCGTATTCGTGCGATGAATTCGAGCAAACCTTCCGGCGTTGTAAAAGCTGAATGCGCAGGAGGTGAAATAACATCATGCCCCATTGGCACATGACGAATCCCGGCAATTTCTTTCGTCACTTTTGCAGCAGGTAAAATACCACCATGCCCTGGTTTGGCACCTTGAGATAATTTTATCTCAATCATTTTGACAACATCCAGTGTTGCCTTTTCTACAAATTTTGACTCATCAAAGTCACCCTGTAAATCACGACAACCAAAATAACCGGTGCCAACTTGCCATACCAGATCACCACCGTGTTCCAGATGATACTGACTAATACCACCTTCACCGGTATTCTGGAAAAAGCTTCCCATTCTGGCGCCTTTATTCAAGGCCATAATGGCATTTTTACTAAGCGCACCATAACTCATTGCAGATATATTTAAAGGGGAGGCATCATATGGCCGATCACAATCTGGCCCTCCAAAACTGATGCGTGGGTGATGATCAGTAATTTCAGCAGGTGCCATGGAATGGTTAACCCACTCATACCCACTACGATACACATCAAACTGTGTACCAAATGGCCTGGTATCCCTGTCGCCTTTGGCTCGTTGATAAACCAGCGCCCGAAATTCACGACTGACAGGACGGCCGTTAATATCTGACTCGACAAAATACTGTTGTATTTCAGGCCTGATTGATTCAAAAAAATAACGCAAATGCCCGACAACCGGATAAAGCCGCAAAATAGTATGCCTGCATTGTATTATGTCGTATACGCCTAGACTAATAACAGGAATTACAATAACCAATGCCCAAAGGACGGGTTGCCAAACGATAGAACCCAGAAAAATCAGTATCAGAACAACCGTAGAAATAATGATAAAAAATTGTTTTACAGTCATTAATTATCCATCAAATTATTCATAGGGGGTTACTTATAGACATGGCCTATGAATGTAAGTTCATATTCATACAATATCAAGGGTAAATAAATATTCCGGGGTCTTCAATGGTAGTTCTATGAATTGAATGGTACGCTAATATTAATTCTAAAACCATCGGGTATATTATAATGCAATTCTTACGCCTATTGTCGGTATTCTGTTTATCCATTTTTTTGCTGTTTCCTGCCTATGCCGACTACAAAAAAAACAAGCCCGCTAATACCCCTGATTTTTCAAAATATCGTGATGTAAAACAAAAAAAAGCAGCCTTCTTTAATTTTATGCGAGACATTATTAATGTCGAAAATAAGCTCTTGCTCACTCGTCGCGAAAAAATAAAAACATTACTCAAAAAAACATCCTTGTCCACCAGTGAGCAAGAATGGTTAAAAAAAATGGCCAAAAAATACAACGTTAAAATGAATGAAACCGGAAATCAGACAACTTTAAAAAAACTTTTGGCACGGGTTGACATTATACCTCTCGAACTGGCACTGGCTCAGGCCGCCAACGAATCAAGCTGGGGGACATCCCGTTTTGCAGTAAAAGGCCGCAATTTTTTTGGTCAATGGTGTTTCAAGAAAGGCTGCGGCCTGGTTCCGTCAAGACGTGATAAAGGTGCCCGACACGAAGTTGCGGTATTTAAAACAGTCAACGACTCAGTAGCAGCCTATATACATAATTTAAATACAGGCAGGGTCTATGCTCGTCTGCGAAAAATCCGCCAGCAATTGCGTATACGCAACAAGCAACCCGAAGCACTGGCAATGGCTGCCGGGCTGAATAAATATTCTTCTCGTGGCAAGGCTTATGTAAAAGAGATTCGCGCGATGATTCGTTACAATCGAAAATTAATGCTTGGTTCATGATCAAAAAAATCACTATTAAACCAGCCTGTTTTAATTACAGAATACACCCATAATTAATTATAAACCTATGATATTAATGGATAATAATTATAATACATGGCAGTTTATGATGTAACCCTGCTGATTTTGTGACAAATCTCACAACATGGCTGTTAGATATCTAACTGTCTACTGATCACCACATTGTTACCCTAGGTTCATCCAGTAGAGGATAAACACATGGGGAACTTAAAATGAAATCACACGCTAGTCATAACCGCGTGTTTGCTAACAACAGCACTACATTTATGTGGCGCGTAACACTTCTGACAGGCATGCCCCTGATACCAGCATTGGCATCTGCCACAGTCACGATAAACGATACCAGAGAGCACCAGCACAACCCATCCAACGAACTCTCTTCCATCCGTATAGATAATGCGTTAACAACAAGGTTAATGAAGAATTTAAAACGCGTACATTTGAAATACAGCAATCAGTTAGCAACAACAGACACAGAACAGACTTTAGATATTGACTATTAATTACATCTATATTAGAATATATTAATATACTTTAATACCATGAATCTATTAAATATTAACAGCTTTTTTACTGAATCCATATTCTGGCCAGCCAGATGCAGCCTGGATCGAAATCCACTTAAATTGAACGGTAAACAACAATGATTGATCTATTAATCGAAGATGAACGCGGGAATATTATTAAACATCAATTAGGCGATGGTAAACATATTCTGGGTAAATCAGTTTCATCGGACGTAATATTGATGGATACCTTTGCATCAAGAAATCACGCTGAACTTATTGTATCGAATGATACCGTTTTCGTCATCGATACAAATAGCAAGAACGGGGTTATTTTTATGAATCGCAGAATCAAAAAGAACCTCAAACTGAAACCCGGGCAGAGCTTCAACATCGGCAATCTTAAGCTTTCGCTCAAAAAACCGTTATTTAAATTGTTTGTTAAAGCAGGCCGTAAAATTACTAATGAACAACATAAGGTTGATATATCTAAATTGAATACCATCGATGAAAAAGTAACTGCCTTGTTACAATGCTAAAAATTTATTGGTGATCAATGTTGAATGGAGTTAATACCCGCCCGACGGAACAAAGCCGCTAAATACGGCGACGGGCAGGAAATAAACAAAACGAATCATTCAATGTGGCGCCAGGCCATAGTAAATATTCTTCGCGTGGTAAACTTGTGTAAAATAAATCCGCGTAATAATTTACTATAACCAAAAATTAATGCTCGGCTCACAAGCAGTTAATCCGGCTAACAAAACCCGGTAAGATAAAATTCATAAGCTAACAGGTAATACCTAAACCTGTTACTGAAAATTCGCTTATTTACCACTCTCTTTCTTTGGTGCCGCCTGAACAATAATCTGGACGTTTTGATCTTTATTATATTGATTATGGTATTTACCTACTGGCATCGACGACATAGCACGATAATTTGCAGTACGCGCATGAGGCACATAATCAACAATCGCTGTATTAACTGCCGTTACAATTGCCTTTGCAATCAATCCGGCTATACCGCCACCTGAGTTACCGCCAGAAAGATCAACAACAACTGTGCCTGTGTATCTCCATAACTCCTGATCAGATTTAGTTGATTTCATCTTGGCTTCAATCTGAATAACCAGATTAGCACCGATGACAAGATATCTGAGATCCCATCTTTTTATCGTCGTAAAAAGAACAGCGTCAGCACCAAAATATTCCCTGAATTTATTTAATGGAACATTCGTTAATAACTCCGTATCATAAATACCTTCCTGCTTCAAAATTTCAGAAGTAACCTCATATGGGTACACATAATAACCCTTATATGCCAGAGGCTCCTGAATAGTAGTCGAATAATATTCTTTTGCATTAGCTGCTGTTGACAAGTTAATAGGCGGTAAAATCAAAATTGACCTGGGTGCTTCGCTGTACATTAACGGGAACATCTCTGCCTTGGTTTGACGTGCCGGACCACAACCTGATATCAGAATAACACCTAACACAATACTAAATATTTTTAATGCATTTTTATTCATTTTCATATCTGCGCCTATCAGGATTCGTTAGCTATCGTTTTAATCATTCTATCCATAAGAATAACGGATTCAGGATACAATTCCTTTTCACGATTAAAGTACTCAACCGCCTTATTTTTGTCATTATTCTTCAGGTACATATAACCCATCTCACCGAAAAGCCCTGGTGGCACACGTTTCCCGTCTTCTCCTGACGATACAACAATATTTTCCATTTCCTTGATATGATTTAATAAGTTTTCGTTAGTAGAATCCTTACGGTAATCATACAAAGTATTTGAGTATGACCCATAATTATACATTCGATTTGGTCCGCAACCATAAACAACTACCGTTGCCAGAAAAAAAACAATTATCAACCGCATATTCATTTTATGTATATCTCCTTGGTCATACCACTGCCAATCAAAATCTTTCTGTGTACGATAACTGCTCCACCTTTAGTAACGACAATGTCATGTTTTCCTGTTGTCACCTGATGCAGCATTTTGCTATTATCATCCGCCGGTTTTTCTAACGAGAATTTCTTGCCGTTATCTATACTGACAAATGCATTTTTAGTGTTGCCGGTAAAAGACAAATAACTACCCGCATCAGATTGTACAATCCCTTCATTACGACAAGCTATTAATGCAACGCAGCTAAGTATAATCAAAAATAATCTTTTCATGATTCCATCCTAATTTTTTTCGATAATATATAAATCAGAAAAATCATTTTTCTTTATATATTGATCAATATGTCCACTAATGAGTGTGCTGAATGTCACCTCGTTACGGGGTGTGTCGCCAGTGCTGCTAACCGTTTCTAACTCGCCTATTTGCTTACCAGGAAGACTGATATACATATTGGTCTGCGGGTTTTTTATCCGTTTCCCTTTCTTCATAATGACAAAAATCTTGCCTGTTTTTATATTCTGGGATGTCCCGCCCGAGATAATCAGACTACCTTCGTTATAACCCAGAATGTAACCGCGCCATGGTTTTTGTAGTAGATTTTCAATTACATTTGATGCCAGATTAGTAATGGCCGCATCCAGTGCCTTGTCATTTAATGACGCATCATACCCGGCCTGTGCACCCACACCAAATGTAGTGCCTGCTTCCGAGAAAGCAGTACCTTCTCCATCTTCTGAATAAATAATCTCTCCGGTATTAACATCAACCAGACGAATTGTCACTTTAGCAAAAGCATTCTGTTTTTTGGTGCGACTAAAGATGCCTACATCACCGGTATCATTGCGACCAAACTCTGTAACAGAACCGATAATAAGATAGTCAGCGGCATTCTTGAGTTTGTTGTAATGGCCTAATTTTAGCTCCTTATTTATTTTTTCCATATCCACTCTTTCAAGCAATATGAATTTCTCGGTCGCTAATAGTTTTCCTGAAAGGATATCAACTGCCTGTTTTCCTATCTGGTCATTGCTTTTATTGAGAAAGATGCTTCTGCCATAACGGGTCTCATTGCTGAAACGGGCGATTGCAACCTTTCTTTTCAAACCAGTGGCACCACTGGGGTGATGGCTGATAGATTTACTAACCTGAACTTTATCAGGCTCAGTCTGAGTAACCGTTGTTGTCTCAACACTGGCACAAGCCGTTAAAAACAATACCAGGCAACCGGTAAAAACACGTAACATTATTTGCATAGGACTCCCCTAAAAAAATTTCAAAGGACAAGGAATAAGAATCAGGGAAAATCATCGTTGCTCTGTGGCTTTCCGTGCGAACCAATGTCCAATAAATCTGTAACAAGATTTTTAATATAAATAACTTGTAAAATATATGCTTTTTTTGAACCAGCATTAAATAAAACAAGTATATAATTTCTACACGTATTATTTTTATTCTATTATTTGACCTGATTCTACAGCATGCGTCACAAAATAGACAAGCAAGGCCCCCGACAACAATCAGTATATAAGTGAAAAAAACCAATTTATAAGCAATAATCTGTCTAAAAACGACTAAAAGACCATAATGACTAATGTTTTCAGTCGCACTTTACTAAATGAACAGTTATTGAAATAAAAATTATGGTCGGGGTGAGAGGATTCGAACCTCCGACCACCGGCACCCCATGCCGGTGCGCTACCAGGCTGCGCTACACCCCGAATAAGCCATTTTGGCTGGATGAGAATAATATCAGATAGGAAAGTTAAAAAATAGGTGAGAGTACTTGCTGCTTACTCTTTTAGTATTTGCAATATGTCCTCAAGTTCATTTCGCATTTGCTTGATAACCTGCTGGCTTTGATTGCTATCATCTTTGGCTTCTTCTCCAGACAGCCTTTGCCGTGCACCACCTATCGTGAAACCCTGGTCATATAATAAACCACGGATCTGACGAATCATGATGACGTCATGACGCTGATAATAACGACGGTTACCACGACGTTTTATCGGCTTAAGTTGTGGAAATTCCTGTTCCCAATACCGGAGTACATGTGGCTTAACACCACAAAGTTCACTGACTTCACCTATAGTGAAATAGCGCTTACTCGGAATCGGAGGAAGTTCACTGTTGTTCCCCGCTTCCAGCATAGGCCTCTACTCGTGCTTTCAGTTTTTGTCCTGGACGGAATGTTACTACGCGTCGCGCAGTAATCGGTATTTCCTCACCTGTCTTCGGGTTTCTTCCTGGACGTTGGTTTTTGTCACGTAGATCAAAATTACCAAATCCGGAGAGTTTTACCTGTCGGCCGGTTTCGAGGGCATGTCTAATGTCCTCAAAGAAAATTTCTACAAATTCTTTTGCTTCCCTTTTATTAAGACCTAACTCTTCAAAAAGGCGCTCTGCCATATCGGCTTTGGTCAATGCCATAGTCTAATCTCTTAATGTTGCCCCAAGTTTATTATCTAGTTCCCCTACAACTTTAACAGTTGCGGATTCGACATCCTGATCTGTAAGAGTGCGTGAAGATTCCTGTAAAATCAAGCCCAAAGCGATACTTTTTCGACCAGAATCTACCCCTTTGCCCTTATATACGTCAAATATCCTCACTTCTTTAATGATTTCTGCCTCAGTCTGCTTGATTACGTCCAAAACCTGCTGACAACTGACCTCATCATTTACTACGATTGCAAGGTCTCTTCTGATAGAAGGATACTTTGACAGAGGGGCATAGGCAGGTAAATTGGCTTTCGAAATGGCATCCTGATTTAATTCAAATACATAGGTATCATCTTTAAGCCCAAGATTTTGAAGTACTTTTGGATGCAAGCGTCCTACCCTGCCAACGATCTCTCCTGCCTTTATAATGTCAGCAGACTGGCCAGGGTGAAGTGCAGGATGAGTGCCTGCAACAAACTGAAACTGGTCTTTTTCTGTTGTCAGATCAAGCAAAGCTTCTATGTCACCTTTCATGTCATAAAAATCAACTAATTGTTCTTTTTGACCCCATTGCTCATTATTT
>JAADHQ010000140.1 GCA_013151795.1 Gammaproteobacteria bacterium
TCATCCAGATTCAAATTTTCCAGAATAGTGTTAATTTCCGGAACCGCCTTGCGCTGCAGGGCATCAAACAGCAACTGTTCATCGCCTGCTTTCAGGTTCGCCTGCTTACTCAGACTACGGAAAATACCGACATGGCCCAAATCAATATGTACATCGTCTAAACCGGTGAGGCTCAGGGTTTCAAGCATCAGTTCAAGTATTTCCAGGTCACTTTCCACACCCGCATGGCCATATAATTCGGCACCTACTTGCAGAGGAGCGCGAGAACCGGCAAAACCATCAATAGCTGTACGCAACACCGTCCCCAGGTAACATATCTGACGGGTTCATTCTGCTTGATCTGGTGCGCATCGATACGTGCCGCCTGTAAAGTCATGTCTGCGCGCACACCCATCTGGCGACCACTTATGGAGTCAGTAACCTTGAAGGTCTGCATATCCAGTTCTTTGCCGGAGCCTGCCAGTAATGCGTCAAGGTATTCTATAAAAGGCGTCATCACCCTATCGTAGCCACAGCTATTGTAGTGGTCCAGTAATCGGCGACGAATCTTTTCCAGCAGGCGCGCCTGAGCCGGCAGCGTTTCTTCTATACCTTCGGGCAGCATCCACTTCGCTAATTTATTTGTATCTTGAACTGTCATACCGTTGCCTTTCAAACCAGGCCTGCTCGCCAGACATGCTGACAAGGGCGCAAACCCGTTTATTTTACCCTTGCTTTTTAATTTGAAACCAGTCGAATTAACCGGTTAATCAGAATATTGATATTTCTTTATTAATGAAATGCTTATGTTAGTTTTTATACCAGGCAAGCTATTAATCAATAGACATTTATCGCTTCGTCTCACTTATTTTACTATATACAACATAATCACACCGATGACCATCATGACTAATCCTGTCACCCGAAGCGTGCGGTCATTCATTTCAGACATTTGGCTCATATATGAGCGCATACTTTTCGGGCTTAAAAAAGGCAATATACCTTCGATGACCAACACCAATGCTAATGCTATCAGAAATTCATGCACTTTCTTACCCTCAAAAAAATACCGGGCTCAGCCCGGCATTTTTCATTTTTTGTAACGCTTAACGTGTACCAGATGCACTGCCAAAATAACGGAAGAACTCAGAATCCGGCTCCATTACAAACACATCCTGCTTACTGCTAAATGTCTTACGATAAGCTTCGAGACTTCGATAAAATGCATAGAATTTCACATCCTTGCTATAAGCTCTGGCATAGATATCTGTAGCGATAGCATCACCCTGACCCTTGATCTCTTCGGCCTCTTGACTACCTTTGGCAATTGTTTCCTTAACGTTACGATCAGCTTGGGCAACAATAATTTGTTTAATCTTAGCGCCTTGTGCACGATAATCTTTGGCTTGTCGCAGACGCTCGGTACGCATGCGTCCAAACACAGACTCTTGCGCCTTACCAGGCAGTTCAATCTGCTTGATTCGAACATCAATGATCTTGATACCAAATTTACCCAGCTCGGCATTCGCCCTGTCACTAATGCTGTTCATGATTTCAGCACGCTCGCCGGATATGGCTTCCCTTAATGTACGAGTACCTAACTCTTTTTGCAGACCATCTTTAATGATTGCATTCATTCGTGAGATGGCTTGTTGCTGCACACCAAAAGCACGATAGAATTTCTTCACTTCAGTGATTCGCCATTTCACAAAATAATCCAGATCAACGTATTTTTTATCGCCCATCAGTATAGTTTGTGGCCGGTCATCAAGCGTGAGGACCCTGTTATCAAATTTTTTCACCTTGTTAATAAACGGGGTCATAAAATGCAGGCCAGGTTCATAGTCATAACGCTCGATCTTGCCTAAACGGTCTACTGCTGCAAATTCTGTTTCAGATACAGTAAATGCCGACATATAAACAAGAGTGGATGCACCCAGCAATACAAACAAGATAGCTAGAGTAGATGTCTTCATTATCGACCTCCTCTTTCACGACTGTTAATGCTCGGGTATGAAGAATCACCGTTATTAGATGAACTTCTTTCGGATGTTCGATTATCCGCCGTGGCAACGGCCGCAGAGTTCATAATCTGCTGCAACGGAATATACATAATATTGTTACCTTGTTTTATTTTAACCAGCACCTTACTGACATTACCCAGTACTTCTTCCATAGTTTCAATATAAAGACGTTTACGGGTAATCTCCGGTGCCTTTTTATACTCTTTCAGGGTCTGCAGGAATCGACTGGTTTCACCATTAGCCTTGGCAATCTTCTCAAGCTTGTAAGCCGACGCATGCTCACGCAAACTCTGTGCCTCACCTTCTGCACGAGGAATGACATCATTGGAATAAGCCTGCCCTTCTTTCTTGTATCTGTCCTGGTCTTCTTTTGCTTTTTGGACATCAATAACTGCTGCATCAATTGCACGTGGTGGTCTGGCCTTTTGTAAATTCACTGTGGCAATTGTTATGCCCGTATTGTAAGAATCCATCAACGACTGAATCTCTTTCTTGGTAGCCTCAACCAGTTCGGTACGACCCTGGCCTCCAAGAATACTGTCCATTGTGCGATGGCCTACCGCTGTGCGTAACGCACTCTCGGTAACTTCTTCAAGTGTTAATACCGGGTCGGCAACCTTGAACAGGAAACTTTTTGCATCTTCAACCCGATACTGAATCTCCAGTTTAATAAAAATTATATTCTCGTCGCCAGTAAGCAACTGGTATTCATCGGTATAGGTTTCTACCTGGGTAACATTAATCTTGTATTCCTGCTCTATGGGTGCAGGGAATCGCCAATGCAGCCCTGGCAGGGTTACTTCCTTAAACTTGCCAAACTGAAGCACAACAGCTTTCTGTTGCTCGTCAACAATATAAATGCCCGATGCTCCCCAGACAATTAAAATGATCACGGCAATAAATGACATGAAAAACAAAGAACCACCGTTAGCGTTACCGTTTGAACTGGAGCCGGAGCCGGAACCACCACCCCCCATAACACCTTTAAACTTGTTCTGTATTTTTCTTACTATTTCATCAAGATCTGGTGGCCCATCCTGGTTGTTTTTATTACCCCAGGGATCTTTGTCTTTATTGCCACCCGGTTCATTCCAGGCCATGGTTTAACTCCGTTTGTTAATATAAAAAATTAATTCAAGGCTGACATTGTAGTAGCGCTAACCTTGTCTCGCAACTTTACTGGATTTACTTCTAATTCAACAGTAAATTTTTTCTGAATTCTGGCAAAATCCTGCTTGGATAGCAAAATCTCTAGTAAATTATCACCATTTTCACTGTTTTCTTCTCCACATACTGCATCCATCGCATAGAATGCGGCGCGAATATTACCCTGCTGTGGCGTTAAAACAATGCACCCACTCACTTTCTCCTGCAGTAAAAAGTCACTAAGCGCCTGTTGTAACAGCTCCAGTCCATCGCCTGTTTGCGCCGATAACCAGACTCTGACTGGTACGCCATGCTCATTTCGGTCTATCTTGGCTGCGCTCTCTGTCAGGTCTATTTTATTAAAAACCTGAATTTGTGGTATTTCGTCTGCACCGATCTGCTTAAGAACTTTATTCACCTGATCAATATAGGCATTACGCTCAGGATCATTTGCATCGATTACATGCAACAATACATCAGCCTCAAAGGTCTCTTCCAGTGTTGAGCGAAATGCTTCGACCAGATCGTGCGGCAAATGACGAATAAAACCGACCGTATCTGCCAGAACAATATGACCAACACCTTTTATGTCTACTCGCCTTAGCGTAGGGTCCAGTGTCGCAAACAACTGGTCGGCCACATAGACTCCTGCATCGGTTAAATGATTAAACAAGGTGGATTTGCCTGCATTGGTGTAACCAACCAGTGATACGGCTGGCACCATGGCTCGACGCCTTGCCCGGCTACCAAGGTTGCGCTGTTCGGTATATTTTTCAAGCCGGCGTTTCAACTGCTTGATACGCCCGCCAATTAAACGTCGGTCTGTCTCTAGCTGGGTTTCACCCGGGCCACGCAGTCCAATACCACCTTTCTGTCTTTCCAGATGGGTCCATCCACGAACCAGCCTTGTAGACAAATGTTTTAACTGTGCAAGTTCAACTTGCAACTTACCTTCAAACGAACGCGCTCGCTGGGCAAAAATATCCAGGATCAACCCTGTCCTGTCGAGCACCCGGCATTGCAGGCGTGCTTCGAGATTACGTTCTTGCGATGGGGATAATGTATGGTTGAACAAGATCAATTCAACTTGCTGAAGTTCAATCTCTTTTTGTAGCTCATCTACTTTACCGGTACCGATAAAGTAACGACTGTCCGGCCGGTTTCGACTACCTTTCACTACATCAATCACACAGGCACCAGCAGACTGCGCAAGTTCTCTAAACTCTTGCAGTTCTTCCCTTTGACCTTCTGAAAAAAAATCGATGTGAACCAGAATAGCCCGTTCACCTAGTTGGGGACGATCAAACAATATTGCCCCCGAACTGTTCAGGACGATAGCCTTTAGGCATTACCATCATCTGAATCATCAGTTGCAATTTTGACATTGCGTGCAGGCACAACGGTAGAAATAGCATGCTTATACACCATTTGACTGACCGAGTTCTTTAAGAGAATAACAAACTGGTCAAAAGACTCTATTTGACCCTGCAATTTAATTCCATTCACAAGAAATATAGATACAGGCACCTTTTCTTTACGCAATGCGTTTAAAAATGGTTCTTGCAGCGATTGACCCTTAGCCATAATGGCCTCCTTTTATTATATTATTTGTATTAACTACATTAATTATACATACCCTGCAAAAAGTCCAGGATAATTTATTCAAATAAACAAACACTTAACTACTCACCACCACAATAATACAGTTAAGCGACCTAATTATAGCATATAAAAACATCTCTTTATCAGAGCACATTACCGGCTTTAAGCGTTTTCAAAACGTCATCAAAAAGCCTGTTATCTTCAGATTTATACCAAACAACCTGAGCATTTGACCTTAACCATGTCAGCTGTCGTTTTGCCAACTGACGGGTAGCAATGATGCTTTTATCCACCATTACTTCATATGTATAGTCACCCAACAAGTATTTCAAGGCCTGCCGATAACCTACACACCTCATCGAAGGCAAATCAAGGTGCATGTCACCTCTTGCCTGTAGTTCTTCGACCTCAGTAATGAAGCCTTGTTCAATCATTTGATGAAATCGTTTTTCAATACGCTGATGTAATGTTGATCTTTCTTTTGGAGAAATAGCCAGCTGCACAACGTTATAAGGCAATTTCGCCTGCTTTTGCTCCTTAAAATGCTCTGTCAGGGTTTTTCCTGTTATTTCATATACCTCTAAAGCCCGCTGCAAACGCTGCGGGTCATTCTGATGGATGCGATTTGCAGATTCAGGGTCAATTTCTGCTAACCTTGCGTGCAGTGCAGGCCAACCTTTCTCAGCGGCCTCGCTTTCAATACGGGATCGAACTGATTCATCGGCAGACGGTAACGATGATAGCCCCTCAAATAAGGCTCGATAGTACATCATGGTACCACCCACCAGTAATGGCACCTTGCCTTGCTGGCTAATCTCCGACATTGCCCGGGATGCATCTTTACAAAAACTGGCCACCGAATAAGATTCGGCAGGGTCAATAATGTCGATAAGTCGATGGGGAGCTATTTTCAGTAAATCGGCATCGGGTTTTGCCGTGCCAATATCCATGCCCTTATATATCAATGCCGAATCAACACTGATGATTTCACATGGGAATTCCTGTACCAGACGGACGGCCAGGTCTGTTTTCCCGGAGGCGGTAGGGCCCATGAGAAAAATTGCAGGTGGGTTTGTGTTTGTTTGAGTCACAGATTATAGTTTTTGGCGAAAATCATGGTGTGTATTTTAACGCAAAGGTGCCAAGGCGCAAAGAACGCAAAGAACGCAAAGGTGTTTTATTATAGAACCGGATCACGTATATATAACTCTCTTAGGCATACCGGGAAACAAGGAAAAACATCATCTTTTTTCTTTGCGCCCTCTGCGCCTTGGCGCCTTTGCGTTGAAAACATTCAAATAAAAAAACTACTGCCCGCGCATAAAAATCTTGTCGAGTTCTTTCATGCTGAGCTGATGCCAGGTTGGTCGCCCGTGATTACATTGTCCACTACGCTCGGTTTTTTCCATGTCGCGTAATAATGCGTTCATTTCAGGGATACTTAATAATCTGTTAGCGCGCACTGATCCATGACAAGCCATGGTAGATAGCACGTTGTTGATTTCTTCCCGGAGACGTTGACTGTTTCCATAAACAACCAGATCAGACAGTACATCTCTTATCAGTGACGCACTATCTGCCTGTTTTAGCAGGCCGGGTACTTGCCTGATTGCGAGTGTCTCGGGGCCTATTCGATCAACCACGATACCCAGCTGCTCAAAGTCCTGCTGACTTGATTCTGCCAGGTCGGCCTCACGTTGACTTACCGCTACAGTAACGGGTACAAGCAAGGGTTGGGAAACGATACCATCACCTTCTATCGCCGCTTTCAGGCGTTCATAGGTAATACGCTCATGTGCTGCATGCATATCAACAATAACCATACCTTCGGCATTTTGGGCAAGTATATAAACACCGTGTAATTGCGCCAGTGCAAAACCCAGCGGTGGCAATGGCTCGTCTTCATCATCTGTTTTATCTGATATGCCTTGTTCCGATAACGAAGCTGATTTTACAAACTGGCTATAATTTTTATAGGCCTCCTGAACCGGTAGACCCATACTTTTTTGCTGCATGATATGACCAGCGTTATTGACGGGCTGCGATTGCGGCGAATAAGAAAATGGCTGAACATCCGTATCTGTCAGTGCCATTGATTCTGCCTGATCAGATGGCCTGACATCGGCAAGCACTTTCTTTAATGTCTGGCTGATAAAAGCATGTACTGAACGGCTCTCACGAAAACGCACTTCAAATTTCGCCGGGTGTGCATTTACGTCAACCAT